>CAZPED010000238.1:0-6092 GCA_964585335.1 uncultured Planctomycetaceae bacterium
GCCGTTTCAGGAGAGGTGAGGTAGATCTCGCCGCTGGGCGTACCCGACCTGCCCGAACTCGCCACGGCCGGCACGACCGAGGGCAGAAAAAACACGGTCCGGTAGAGCGCCCGGCCGCGCACGTTCCACGACAACATCACCGCCAGGCCGACGCCCAGGGCAATCGACAGCGGCACGCTGGTCAGCGCGAAGTACGCCGTGTTCCATACGGCCTGGCCAAGCCGCTGGCCGGTCCACAGCTCTTCCGCCAGACGCTGATAGTTGGCCAGCCCAGCCGGCTCGGCCGGCGTCAGCATGTCGTAGCGCTCGAAACTCCAAATCAGGGAGGCACAAAACGGGTAGCCCACCAAGGCCACGAAGCCCAGCAGCCAGGGACCGATGAAGCCCAGCGCCTTGAGCAAGTTGCGTAGCGGAGTGGCAACCATGAGGCCTGCTTGCCAAATGATTGAAAAATCGAAAGTGTCGCCCGGCGGATCCCCACCCGTCGGGTGCCGGTGCACAGCATTCTAAGGCCCCGTGGCGACCTCAGCGAGTCGGGTTGTAGCAGCGGCGCGGGTAAATTCCGATCATCCAATCCTTGCGGCGCATGCTACACTTCCTATGAGGAGTCTGTCCCTCTCTGGCGCGAGCATGAAGTTCCTTCCCACCAAACATGCCCGGCGGCGGTTCACCGTTGCCCGCGATACGCACGGTGTGCCGCACATCGCGGCCGGCTCGTGGATCGCCGCGCTCTATGGCCTGGGCTACATGCACGCCATCGATCGGCCCACGCAAATGCTCTTTGCCAGGGCAATTGCCAGCGGACAAGCGGCCGAGCAAATCGCCGACAAGCCCGAACTGCTCGAAATGGACCGCTTTTTCCGCCGCACGGGGCTGTACCTGAGCCTCGACGCCGAGGTGAGCAAACTCGACGATCACACGTTCGACCAGCTCACCGCCTACTGCGAAGGAGTGAACGACGGGTTGAAAGACTCCGGCCGGTCGCTGCCCATGTGGGCCGTGGGATTCGTGCCGCAGCCGTGGAACCAAAAGTCAGTGCTGCTGCTGGGCAACCTGCTGGCCTTTGGCGGACTGGTCGTCGGTCAGCAACAGAACGAGCGGATTCTGCTCGACCTGATCCATGCCGGCGTGGGCGACGACAAGCTGCGCGAACTGTTTCGCCCCATGCTCGACGAGGCCGACTTCGACCTGCTGCGACGCGTCAAAATCGCCAGCCAGCTCTCCGACGAAGCGTTGGAACTGATCACCGACTTGCCGCGCCTAGCAGGCAGCAACGCCTGGGCCGTGGCCCCCAAACGCAGCGCGACGGGCTCGGCCCTGATCGCCTCGGATCCGCACCTTGAAATCAACCGCTTGCCGGCCATTTGGTACGAAGCCGAGTTGCACTGGGGCGACAACCAGTACGTGCTCGGCGCCACGCTGCCCGGCTGTCCGCTGTTTGCCGTGGCCCGGAATCACGAGGTGGCCTGGGGCGTCACTTACCTCAAGGGAGACACGAGCGACTACTTCATCGAGGACTGTCGGCGGGGCGGCCCCAGCGGTTGGCAGTATCGCCGCGGCGACCAGTGGCACGACTTTGAGGTGCGCGAAGAGCGCATCCTGCGCAAAGGACACTCCCCCGAAACCATTCGCGTCTACTACAACGAGCAAGGTACGCTCGAGAGCGACCCGACCGAGGCCGGCTATCACCTCTCGACCTGCTGGATCGGTTCGCACGCCGGCTCCGGCCGCGCGATTGCCACCTGGCTCGACCTGGTGCCCACCACCCTGGCTCGCCAGGGCATGGACATCGTGGCCGAATGCCCCGCCCCGACGCTGTGCTGGGTGTTTGCCGACCGCGAGGGTCACATCGGCCAGCAAGCCAGCGGCTGGTTTCCCAAGCGGCCGCGCGAACACTCGGGCCTACTGCCCATTCCGGCCTGGGACGAGCAAAACCATTGGCGCGGCCGGCTATCGAGCAGTCTGTTGCCGCGCGAGTACGATCCGCCGCGCGGGTTTGTCGCCACGGCCAACGAAGACATCAGCCCCCGGGGCGGCCCGTCGCTGGTCACCCTGCCCGTGCCCGACTATCGATTGCGGCGAATTGTCGAGCGGCTCGAAGCGCTCGACAAGGTCACGCTCGCGGACATGCAGGCACTGCAATACGACGTGGTGAGCCTGCAGGCCCGCGATCTGCTGGCCGTGTTTCTGCCCTGCATGCCCGAGGGGCCCATCAAGGATCGGCTGGCGGCCTGGGACTGCAACTATTCGCCCACCAGCCACGAAGCGACGCTGTTTTCGCACCTCTACCGCAACGTGCTACTCGAGATTTTTGGCCACGAGCACGCCATCGGTTGGCGGCGGATGCTCTACCTGTGCAGCCGGGTAGGCTTTTCGACAATGGTGCTGACGGCAATCGACCGGTTGCTGCTGCAAGAAGACTCGCTGTGGTGGCGCGGGCGCGACAAGGCGGCGCTCATTCGCAAGGCGGCCGAAGCCCTGAAGCGCGAGAAAGACGAACCCTGGTCGGCCATCAACGCCTTCAAGTTCACGAATCGCTACGTCGAGGGCCGCTTCGTGGGCCGGGCCTTCGGATTCCACACGCGCGAGATGGCGCTGCCCGGCTGCCACGCCACGCCGTTTCAGGGACACTTGCTGCGCGCGGCGCGGCGCGAAACCTCGTTTGCCCCCAGCTACCACTTCGTGGCCGATCTGGGTACCGACGAAGCCTGGACCAATCTGCCCGGCGGCCCGAGCGAAAGCCGCGTGTCGGGTTTCTATAAAAACGACATCCCGCGCTGGCACATGGGCCACTATAAGCGGTTGGCCGTGGCCGACGGCGAGGAATAAGCGCCGGCACGTCCCCGGGCGATCAGGCCAGCAGCTTGTGCACGACTTCGCCTTCGACGTCGGTCAAGCGATAGTCGCGACCCTGAAAGCGATACGTCAACCGGGTGTGGTCGAAGCCCAGCAGGTGCAGGATCGTGGCGTGCAAGTCGTGCACGTGGACGCGGTCGACCACGGCATTGAAGCCGAATTCGTCGGTCTCGCCCAACGTGATGCCGCGGCGCACGCCGCCGCCGGCCAGCCACATGGTAAACCCGTTGGGATGATGGTCGCGGCCGTCGTTGCCCCCCTGCACCATCGGAGTGCGGCCGAATTCGCCGCCCCAGACAACCAGCGTCTCGTCGAGCAGGCCGCGCTGCTTGAGATCCTTGATGAGCGCCGCCGACGCGCGGTCGGTCTGGCCAGTCTGCTCTTTGAGGCCGGCGGTCAGGCCGCCGTGATGGTCCCAAGCCTCGTGGAACAATTGTACGAAGCGCACACCTCGCTCGACCAGCCGTCGCGCCAGCAAACAGTTGTTGGCATACGAAGGCTTGCCCGGCTCGGCGCCGTACATTTCCAGTGTGTCTTTCGACTCCTGCGAAATGTCCATCAGGTCGGGCGCGCTGGTTTGCATCTTGTAGGCCAGCTCGAACGAGTTGATCCGCGTGGCGATCTCGGGGTCGCCCACCGTGTCGAGATGCAGGCCGTTGAGCTGTTTGAGCGCGTCGAGCGAATCGCGCTGGGCCGTGGCGTCGATGCCCGGCGGATTGGACAGAAACAGCACCGGATCGCCCGAGCTGCGAAACGGCACGCCCTGGTAGACCGTGGGCAGAAAGCCGCAGCCCCAGTTCGATGCGCCGCCGCTGGTGCCCTTTTTGGCCGAATTGAGCACGACGAAGCCGGGCAAGTCGCGACACTCGCTGCCCAACCCATAAGTCGACCAGGCGCCGATGCTGGGCCGACCGAATTGCTGCGAGCCCGTGTTCATCATGATCTGCCCCGGCGCGTGATTGAACGCGTCGGTAGCCAGCGATTTGACGATGGCAATGTCGTCGACCACCGTGGCCAGGTGCGGCAACAACTCCGACAACTCGGCGCCTGATGCGCCGTGTCTGGCAAACTTGAACTTGGGGGCCAGGAAGGTCGAGTTGGGATTGATGAACGCCGCCCGGTAGCCCTTGAGCAGTTCGGCCGGCGGCAATTGACCGTTGTATTTTTCCAGTTGCGGCTTGTAGTCGAACAAGTCGAGGTGGCTGGGCGCGCCGGCCTGAAACAGAAAGATAACGTGCTTGGCTTTGGCCAGATGATGCGGCTGCCTGGGCGTCAGCGGATCAACCGCCACGGGCGCAGCCCCCGCCTCGCCGGCCAGCAGGCCGCTCAGGGCCATCGCCCCCAGTCCCACACCGCACTGCTGGAGAAACCAGCGCCGCGCCACTTGCTGCCTGATCGCACTGCCTGGATCGTGCATGGTCATCACCTTGGTTCGCGCGGGCCATTGACCCCCGCCGGGGCGTTATTCCTTGGTAATCGTTTCGTCGAGGTTCAACACCACCCGCGCGACGACCGTGTAGGCCGCCAGCTGGGCCGGCGTAACGCCGGCGGGCAAGTTCTCGGGCAATTGCTGGCCGCCCGTCGAGATCTCACGCGGATTGATCCACCCCTCGGCAATGCGGGCTTGTTGCTTCTCCAGCAACGTCAGCAGCGTTTGCAGTTCTGCGGCGCTTGGTGGGCGGCTCACACACGAGCGAAACACGTAGGTCAACCGGTCGGTATCGCTGGTGCCTCCCTGCTCCAACGTGCGGCGAGCCAGCGCCCGGGCGCACTCGGTGAATATCACTTCGTTGAGCGTCGTGAGCGCTTGCAGCGGCGTGTTCGAGCGCTGGCGGCGAACGCAACTGAAGTCGGCATTCGGCGTGTCGAAGTTCTGCAGCGCCGGATACGGCAACGAGCGGCGGCGGAACGTATACAGCGCCCGCCGGTAACGGTCGGGGCCGGTCTCGGCGTTCCAGGTGAGCGGTGCATAGCTCAGGGCCAAAAGGCTTTCGGGAATGGGCGCGTAGATGCTCGGCCCCCCCAGCTTGGGGTTCAAACGTCCGCTGGCGGCCAAGGCAATGTCGCGCACGATCTCGCCTTCGACGCGAAACCGCGGCCCGCGAGCCAACAGGCGGTTGAACGGATCCTTCGAGTACAACGCAGGCGTGACCCGCGACGACTGCTGGTACGTGGCCGAACCGACAATCAGCCGGTGCAGCGCCTTCACGCTCCAGCCCGAGTCCATGAACTCGACGGCCAGCCAATCGAGCAACTCGCCGTGGCTGGGCGGATCGCCTTGGACGCCAAAATCTTCACTCGTGGCGACCAACCCCGTGCCGAAATAGGCCTGCCACACACGGTTGACGAACACCCGCGCGGTCGTCGGACTGCGGCGATCGACCAGCCAACGGGCCAGAGTCAACCGGCTGCCGTCGGCGCCCTCGGGCAGCGGATGCAGCACTTCGGGCACTCCGGGAGTCACCGCCGCCAGTGGCTTGAGAAAATCGCCCCGCTTGAGCATGTGCGTTTCGCGCGGTTCGTCGCGCGCAGCCAGCGCCAGGGCGGTTGTGCCCTCAGGCCACTGCCGCCAAAGCGCTTCGATGCGCTCGTTCTCGCTCTTCCAGGCCGGCACAGTGGTTCGCCAATAGCTGAACACTTCGGCCAGTTGCGCCGGGGTGCGCTGCTCGCGCGGAATGGCCAGAATTTCGCGGACCCGCTTGGGCAGCGGATCGACCACGAGCGGGCCGCTGGCATCGGTGAGCGATATGCGATACCGGCCAAGCAAGTTGTTCTGATGGTCGTCACTGTTCCAGCCGCCGTGGTTCTGAACCAGCGAAATCGTCACCTCGGCGCCGGTTGCAAACTCGATCGGCTTGTCGAGCGTGAACACGGCCTTGCGGTCTTGATTCCGCCGCGCCGGACCGGCGTCGATGCCCCAAGCGGTTTCGTTCTTGCCGTCGATCGCGAAGCTGACCGGGCCCACCACGCGGGCTTTGTTCGACCGGTCGTCGAAGTTCGTTTCGAGCGGCGTCTCGGATTGCTCAAAGTCGGCCGAGGCCTGGGCGATCTTGAACTCGGCCGGCTTGGCCTCGCCTGCAAGCGGGCGAGCTTCGATCTTGATTTGCGTCAACGCGCAAGTGCCTTTGAACGATCGCCCCGGTCCGCCGCGCGGCAGGTTCGAATCGGTCAACAATTCGAGCCGCAGACCGGTCACCCGCGCGAGACTCGTCTTGCCCACGGTGCGAAACGTGACG
>CAZPED010000239.1:0-6058 GCA_964585335.1 uncultured Planctomycetaceae bacterium
TTCGTGGCTTCGCTGGTGCGGCTGGCCCCCGTGGTGCTGTTTTCGGCGGCGGTGCCGAACCAGGGGGGCGATGGTCACTTGAATGAACAGTGGCCCGAGGACTGGCGCGACAAGTTTCTGGAGCACGACTACGTCGTGGCCGACTGTCTGCGCAAGCGGATTTGGAGCGATCCGCTGATCAAACCCTGGTACTGTCAGAACGCGTTGTTTTTCGTCGACCGCCAGCGGATCGACGACTATCCGCGACTGGCCGAGACTTTTGCCCGGCACGGAGAGCGGCCGGTGCTGTCGATCGTACACCCCGCGCAGTATCTCGACGTGGTCGGGCACTTGCTTAAGAATCTCAAGCACGCGCAGCGCAACTCGGCCAAGGCCGCGCTGGGGCTGCGCGAACTGAACCTGATCGCATTTCCCAACTGGACCGCGCCCGTCGAGCAGATTCGCGCTCAGTTACGGCAATTGTGCGCGGCGCTGGCCAGTCATCCGCAGGCCCCACGGATTACGCTGGTCGTTGATTTGACCAACCAAACGCAGCAGTGGCTGGGACAGCTGGTCACCGAAGCGGTCGGCCCGCTGTTCGACGCCCATGGCAATGCCCGGCCCGGTACGCCGCACGTGACGGCGATTGGCGGCCAGTTCGAGCGCGAGCAATGGGAGGTGTTGCTCGAGTGCCTGCAATGCCGTGTAGCCCTGCCCGACGAGAACTTGCAGGCCATCGTCAGCTCGGGGGCGATCGCCATGCCCGCCCTGACGCTGGAGGGGCTGGCCCGAAAGGAACTGATTGCGCCACAATAGGTTACGGTCGACAGGGGAATCTCTATCGAACCGGCGGACGCCCGACGCGTATAATCAGGGCATGAGCATCTTTCGGGCGATCATCGTGTCGGCCTGCACGCTACTGGTAGCGCTGCCGGTGGCGCCGTGTGCGCTGATTGCCCAGGGGTGCCCGTTTGAAGCTCCGGCCGTGGTGGCTGAAAGTGCGGCTCCAACGAGCTGCTGCGGCCTCCACGCCACAGGAAACCACGACGGGCAGGCGAGCGGCAAATCGAGCTCGCCGGCACCGTCGGGGCCCTGCACGCGCGATTGCTGCAAGGTGCGCGCTTGGCCGCCGGTTCCTGAAAAGGTGCTGGCCGATCAGCCGGCTGTTCTGCCGTTGATGCTGGGCGTCGGGCTGACGCTGGCCGCGGCACCTGTTGCGGATCTTCCGGCCGCCTGGGTGGCCGAGAGTCCTCCTCTGCAAATTCTCCACTGTCAGTGGCGCTTGTAATCGTTGCGCGCCGGCAAGCTGGCTCTTCGCAGACTCGCTTGTGGCGGTGCTGCGCGTCGATCGACGCGTCGTGCTTGACGATTCTTGATTTTTCACTCTGACGTTTGGAGATCACATTCATGTTTACAACATTGCACAAAGCGCTTGCGCTGGGCCTCGTGGCCGCCGGAGCGCTCGTGGTAAGTACGCTGTGGGCCGCCGACTCGGCGGATAAAACCTGTTGCGAGCTGAAGCAAGCTTGCTGCAAGTCGAACCGGGCCTGCTGCACGGCCGAGAAGAAACCGGGCTGCTGTGCCAAGGGCATGGCTTGCTGCAAGGAGGACAAGGCTTGCTGCGAGAAAGCGCCGGCCTGCTGCGCCGAAGGCAAGGATTGCTGCCAGGTGCCCAAGGCCTGCTGCGACGCCAAGGAAAAGAAGACCTCGGCAGTGCCGGCCTGCTGCGCAAAGGACGAACAGGCCGCGGCCACGACGAGCTGCTGCTCGTCCTCCGAGGGTGAAGCGACCGCCTGCGTTCAGGAATAACAGCCTGACGCGGAAGTCGCCACTTGCGTGGTAACGAAACCGGGCGCGCGGTGGGCAAACTTTGCCTGCCGCGCGCCCGATCGTTTTTCTGAGGAAGCCGTGGGCGAAGCGCCGCCCGCACTGCCCTAGTGGGCCGTGGCGCCGCCGTCGATGACGATGACCTGGCCGGTCAGGTACGAGGCCTCGTCCGACGCCAGGTACAAAGCGGCAAAGCCGATTTCGTCGGGTTGGCCCACGTGCGGAATGGGCTGCGTGGCCTGCAAACGCTTCAGGTAGTTTTCATTCTTCCAGAAAAACTCGCTGAAGTCGGTTTGAATCAGCCCCGGAGCGATGGCGTTGACCCGGACCCCCTTGGCGCCGAACTCGCAGGCCCAGTTGCGGGTCATCATGATCAGTCCCGCCTTGGTGAAGCTGTAGAGCAGCCCGCCTGGCTGCGGGCGCAGTCCGGCGATCGAGGCGATGTTGATGACCGAGCCGTTTCCTTTCTCCATCATCTTGGGCACGGTCAGCCGAATCAGCCGCAGCGCGGCCAGAATGTTCACTTCGACCATTTTGGCGACCATGTCGTCGGTCACGTCGAGCGCGGGGCCCTGGCCGATGTTCGTGGCGCTGTTGTTCACCAGAATGTCGATCGTGCCCAGCTCGCGTTCGACGGTCGACACCAGACCTTCGAGCTGATCGACCCGGCCGACGTGGCATTCGAGGGGCAGCACTTTGCCTGGCAGGCCGGCCAGTTCGTCGGCCGTGGCTTTGAGATTTTCCATTTTGCGGCTGGCGATGGCCACGCTTGCGCCGGCCTCGACGAACTTCTTGGTAATGGCCTTGCCGATGCCGCGGCCGCCGCCGGTAATCAGGGCAACTTTGCCCTTCAAGCTGATTGCTGCGCTCATGAGTTGGTTGCTCGCTCTAGAGGAGGTTGAAAGACTAGTGATTTTTAGCCGGCAGTGCCGTCGCCGCTTTGCAGCTCGTCGATTCGCCGGCGAATCTCATCGGGCAGCGCCGCTTTGCGATGGTGGCGGTAGTCGTAAACGACGATCCGCTGCTGCCCTTCGGCGGCCAGTTGACGCAGTCGATGGCTAACGATGATGGCGTCCATCACGAACCGGTCATCCTGGATGTCGCGAATGCGCGTGCCGATCGACACCGTGTCGGGATATTCGAGCGGCCGGCGAAATCGGCAGTCGGTCCAAGCCAGAATCGGCCCAATGCCGCTCTCGTGCTGCATTTTCAAAAAGCCCAGCTCGTCGAAGCAGCGCAGACGGGCGTGCTCGATGTAGCGGAAGTAGACCACGTTGTTCACGTGCTTGTTGGCGTCCATGTCGCCCCAGGCCACCATCGTGGTGACCACGATGGGGTAGCCGGCCAGCAGACTGGCCACTTCCGGATCGAGCTGGTTAGTGTCCGACGTCATGGATCTTTCACTGCAAGCCAATGTGAACGCTTAGAAGGTCTTCTCCTGGATCGCCCGCTGGGCCTCTTCGGCCAGCGCCACAACCTGCTTGTTGAAGTTCGCGAAGCGCTGGTCCTGGGTAAATCCGCGGACGAAGCGGAAATAGATCTGCTGGATGATCACCGCCACTTTGAACAGCCCGAAGGCGTAGAAGAACAGCACGTGCGAGGTATCGAAGCCCGACTGCTGGCCGTAATAGTCGACCAGCTCGCGCCGCGTCATGCTGCCGGGCAGCTGCGTGGGACCGAAGGCATGCACTTGCAGCGGCGGCGGATCCTTGGCTTCGACCCAGTAGGCCAGCGCCGTGCCGAAGTCGAGCATCGGGTCGCCGAGCGTACACATTTCCCAGTCGAGCACGGCCACGATCTTGGTCAGATCGTGGGGGTCGAGCATGATGTTGTCGAATTTGTAGTCGTTGTGCACGAGCGTCGAGGCGGTTTGCGGCGGAATATTGGCCGGAAACCAGGTCATCAGCGCTTCCATGGCCGGCACGTCCTCGGTGCGGCAAGCGGCGTAGCGTTTGTTCCAACCCTCGACCTGTCGCTGGACGAAGCCGATCGGTTTGCCCAGGTCGCCCAGGCCGGCGGCCTGGTAATCGATCTTGTGGAACGCCACGAGGTTGTCGATGAATGCGCGGTTCAGCTTCGCCAGCGTTGGCGGGTCGAGCTTCAGGCCCTCGGGTAGCTTGCGCCGCAAGACGATGCCGTGGCGGCGCTCCATGCAGTAGAACGGCGCGCCCAGCACCGCCTCGTCCTCGCAATAGACCAGCGGCCGCGGCGCCGGCGCGTACACATGGTGCAGCTTCGAGAGCACGCGGTATTCGCGTCCCATGTCGTGGGCGCTTTTCACCTGGTTGCCAAATGGCGGGCGGCGCAGCACGAGCTCTTGTCCGCCCAGCTTCAACAGGTACGTCAGATTCGAAGCGCCGCCGGGGAACTGCTCGACGACGAGCGGTCCGCTGCTACCCGGCAAGTGCGCGAGCAGGTAGGCCTCGAGCGCCGGCACGTTCAGTTCTTCGCCTGGTCGGATCGGCTGGGTGGTGTCGAGAAGTTGGTTCATGGCTTTACGGGGGATCGATGGGCTTAACGGAACGTCCAGAGCTGGGGATCTTCGAGGTGGGCCAGCGCGTTGAACGAATCCATCGTCAGGCGCTGGCCGCTGAAGACAAACTCGGTGACCGAGCAATTGCGCACCCGCCAGCCCAGGTCGAAGGCGGCGCGGTCGCCACACGACAGCGAGCATTGCAGGCCGACGGTGATGGCCCCCACGGAAGTGAACGCCGCCACGCGGCGCCCGCGGGCTTCGCTGGCCAGCATGCGCTCCAGTCCGGCCGTCACCCGCTGGCGGAACTGGGGCCAGGTTTCCACGCCGGGTGCTTCGACCTTGCCGGCCACCCAGAGCATGACCACGCGCTCGAACATCAGCTGAAACGTGCGATGCTTGTCGCGCGGCAACTGGGCCGCCTGATAGTCGGCATGCAGCTGGGCGATCTGGGGATACTCGGCCGCGATTTGCGGCATCGCCAGCTTGATCAGCCGGTCGACCTGGTGTTCGTCCAGCTCTTCGAGCCGCTGCGCTTCGGGCCACTCCAGACCGTTTTTGGCAAAGGCCTCGCCCGCCAAAGCCGCGGTTTCGATCTGCCGCACCCGGGGGCCGGTCACCACTTCGTCGAAGCGCACGCCGCGGCGCACCCAGTGCTCGCCCAGCAGGCGGGCCTGCTGCTCGCCCAGCGGCGAGAGCTGGTCGTAATTGTCGGAAAAGAACGAGGCTTGTCCGTGCCTCACCAGCGCGAGCATTCCCATGGTTTCAACGTTCTCGATTGGTTCGCGAATAGAAGCCTACATCCGGCTGTGGCCGGCCTGCTTTTCGATGTCCGCTTGAATGCGGCGCATGCCGCGGATCCAGCGATCCGGATCGGCGGCCTTGCGGGCCACGTATTCGGCGACGATCGGGTGCGGCAGAATCAAAAACTTTTCGGCCGCCAGTCCCTCGACCACGGTCTGAGCCACGTGCTCGGGAGTGACGGCCTCGGCCCGCAGCGAGGTGGTCGCCGGACCGGCGTCGGGCCGCAAGATCATGTCGGTGAGCACGCCTTGCGGACACAAGCACGAGATTTTGATCGCCGGGCCGTGGGTAATCGAGAGCCATTCGGCCAGCGCCACGGCGGCGTGCTTGGTTACGGCATAAGGGGCCGAGCCGATCGACGTCAGCAGTCCGGCGGCCGACGATGTGAACAACAGGTAGCCGTCGCCACGGGCCAGCATGCCCGGCAGCACGGCCCGCGCGGCATACACATGCGCCATGAAGTTGATCGACCAGATCCGCTGCCAGTCGGCGTCGGGAGCGTCGACGCCGCCGCCGAGGGCAATGCCGGCGTTGGCGCAAAACAAATCGACCTGGCCGTAGCGGGCAATCGTTTCGTCGACCAGGCGGCGGTTGTCAGCCTCGCTGGCCACGTCGACTCGAACGGCCAGGCCACCCAACTCGTCGGCGATTGCCCGCGCGGCATCGCCATCGAGATCCGCCACGACGATGCCCCGCGCTCCTGCGGCGGCGAAGCGCACGCACAGAGCCCGGCCAATGCCGTGCGCTCCGCCGGTTACGATAACGACCTTGTCTTTCAGTTGCATATTGCCTGCTCGGTGAATAATCCAGGGCCCGTCAAGTAACACCTGGCCGCTGCGAGTCTGGCCGTGGCTTGTCGGAGGTTTCTCGTCAAGCCTTTGCCCCTTAGCGATGCCGCTTGAGTTCCTGCTTGGCAATCGCTTCGCGGTGAACCTCATCGGGTCCGTCGGCCAGGCGCAACGTGCGCTGGTGCGC
>CAZPED010000240.1:0-6051 GCA_964585335.1 uncultured Planctomycetaceae bacterium
CGCCTTGATCGTTTCGACAGGGCTGGGTTTGGGTGCGTCGGTCATGGCAACTCGCCGTGGATCTGTGGGATTGGTGGCCGAGGGCGGAGGGAAGTCGGTGGGCACGAGCTAATCGCAATAATGATTAGCATCATTGTAATCTATACAGTTGTCCGCCTCGGAGTCAAACGGGACTATAGCGATTGGGCAGACGGGCGACTATGGCGCTTGCCACTGGCACGCGGCACCTCGACTGCCTGCGAGAGACGCCGGCAGGCAGCAAGGGGTTCGCCAGTTGGACGCTCGCGGCCGCGGCGTCGGTTCATCCGCATCCAGCATTGCCAGGACACTCTGGCAAGACACACCATCCCACGTGCCAATCGGGGCGGCGCGCAGCGTGGCGCCAATAGTCGAACCCCGGGACGTGGGCTAGAATGCTGCCTTTGCCAGGCTGAAATCTGACCACGGAAAGGCCCCGCCGTGACGGCTGCGATCCTCGACGGCAAGCAACTTGCGGCCCGATTGCGCGAAGAATTGCGCGACGAGGTCGCCGAATTCATCGAGAACAACGGCGAAGACCCCACGCTGGCCGCGGTGCTGGTGGGCAACGATCCGGCCAGCGAAGTCTATGTTCGCAACAAGGTTAACGCCTGCGAGCAGGTGGGAATTCAAAGCCGGCTGATCCGGCTGCCGGCCGAAACCACGCAAGATGAGCTGCTGGCGCAAGTCACGAAGCTGAACAAGGCCAAGGACGAACCGGTCCACGGCATCCTGGTGCAATTGCCCCTGCCCAAGCACATCGACGTCACGCGAATCCTGCACGCGATCAGCCCGCTGAAGGACGTCGACGGTTTTCATCCCGAGAACGTCGGCCGGCTGGTTCAGGGCAACCCGCGGTTCCTGCCCTGCACGCCCTACGGCATTCAGCAATTGCTCGTGCGCAACAACATCGAAACCGTGGGGCGCCACGTCGTGGTCGTGGGGCGCAGCGAGACCGTGGGCAAGCCGATGGCGCTGATGATGATGCAGCGCGGCAAGGGAGCCGACGCCACGGTAACGGTTTGCCACAGCAAGACCCAGAACCTGGGCGAGATCACGCGTCTGGCCGACATTCTGATCGTGGCGATCGGCCAGCCGCGATTCGTGACGGCCGACATGGTCAAGCCCGGAGCCGTGGTGGTCGACGTGGGCATCCATCGCACCGGCAAGGGGCTGTGCGGCGACGTCGACTTTGCCGGCGTCAGCCAGGTGGCCAGCCAGATCACGCCGGTCCCCGGCGGCGTTGGTCCGCTGACCGTAACGATGCTGCTCTACAACACGTTGGCCGCCGCTCGGCAATTGCATTAGCGCTTCGTCGCGCCAACCTGCACGCAATAGCGACCTACGAGCTGCGCTGCCGCAGCGCCTCGTAAAACAGCACCGCCGCGGTCGCCGAAACGTTCAAGCTATCGGCCGCCCCGCACATGGGCAGTCGGATCGGCACAATGTCGTTGGCCTGCCAGGCCTCCGTCAGCCCTCCGGCTTCGCTTCCCAGCACCACGGCCACGTCGCCCCGCCAGTCGGCCTGCGTGTAAAGTTGGCTGGCATCGACGCGCGCCGCCAGAATGCGGGCGCCGCGCTGGCGCAACCAGCGCAAGGCCTCGTCGGCGCTGGCCACGCAGACGGGCAGTGTGAACACGGTGCCCAAGCTGGCTCGGATGCAGTTGGGGTTGTACAAGTCGGTGGCCGGGTCGGCGACGATCACGGCGGCCACGCCCGATGCGTCGGCGCTGCGGAGCACGGCCCCCACGTTGCCGGGTTTTTCCAGCCCTTCGACGACAGCGATGAGCGAGCCATCTGGCACTTGCAAGTCGGCCAGCGAGATTGGCTGCCCCTGGGCCACGGCCACCACGCCGTCGTGGCGCTCGCCGAAGGCCAACCTGCTGAACACCTCGGGCGTAACCTGCCAGAGGTCGGCCGACGAGTCGTGCAAAGCGCTGGCTGCCTGGCGGCTTTCGTCCGAAGTGCACAGTTCGGGACAAATGAACGCCTCGATCAGCCCCATGCCAGAGGCGACCGCGCGAGTGATTTCTCGCGCGCCGTCGATCAGAAACCGGCCCTGCCGCAGTCGCTGCCGGCGCTCGCGCAATTTGGCCGCGTCCTTGATACGCTGGTTGTGCGCGCTGGTGATCAGCTTGGCATTCATCGGCCGCCCGCCTGAGCCGCGGCCCGATTCGACGACTGGTAGCGGGCCAGCGCGCCGCTCGGCAGCTGGCGCCCGGCCGCCGTGGCCACGAACATGTCGGCGCCCATCCAGCCGCGCGGGCGGCGCATGGGCGGGGGGGATTGCTGGACCAGATACTCGGCCAGCGCCTCGCCTTGCGACCAGGGCTCGCTGTGGCAACTCGCCAGCAGAAAACAACGCCGCTCGCGTGTCAGCTCCAAACAAGCCTCCCATAGCTCGGCAAGTTGTTCGGCCAGTTTCCAGGCTTCGCCCTTGGGGCCGTGACCGTAGCTGGGCGGATCGAGAATGACTGCCTGGTATTGCGCGCCCCGCTTGAGCTCGCGGCGGACGAATTTGAACGCATCCTCGACGATCCAGCGAATCGGGGCATCGGCCAGCTGCGACGCGGCGGCGTTGCGCCGCGCCCAGGCCACGACATTGCCGGCCGCATCCACGTGCGTCACGGCCGCGCCGGCCGCGGCCGCGGCCAACGTGCTGGCGCCGGTATAGGCGAACAGGTTGAGCACCTTGATCGGCTCGCCGGCCTGCCGAACCTGGCCGGCAATCCATCGCCAGTTGTCGGCTTGCTCGGCAAAGACGCCCACATGGCCAGACTCGGTCAGCTTCAGCTCCAACCGCAGTGGCCCCCAAGTGACCAGCCAAGGTTGCTCCAGCGCACCTGGCACCGACCATTGGCCGCGCTGCGACGTCCGACGCTGGTAGCGGGCATCGGCCTGTTGCCACAAAGCGGGATGCTGGCGGGCCACGCCCTCGGCGGCCGGTGACGGGCGATCGAGCAAATACGCGCCAAAGCGTTCGAGCTTGCGGCCGCCGCCAAAATCGCCCAGCTCGTACTGGTCGGGGGCGACTCGCGGCTCACGGTCGGCGCGCTGCTGGGAGAGGGCCATGTTCACAATGCTTCCCACCTGCCAAGGCTAACGCCGATCGCGGTTGCGCTTGGCCGCCGTTTTCCGCTGCGGCCGGTAACCTTTGCCGGGCTGCGAGCGAATATGGTCGCCCGACGTCTGCTCGCGGTAAGCCTGGTTGGCCTGCCGCCGGCGACGGTCGAGCGCTTCCTTGGGGGGCCGCTCGGTAATCAGGCAATCGCAGCCGCTGCCGATCAGATCTTGCCGGCCCGCTTGTTCGAGCGCCCGGCGAACCTCGAAATAGTTCTCGGGCTTGAAAAACTGCATCAATGCCCGTTGCAGCTTGCGGTCGCGCAGGTGCCGGGCAATGTACACCGGCTTTTTGGTAAATGGGTCGAGCCCCGTGTGATACATACAGGCCGCGATGTCGAACGGGCTGGGAATGAAGTCCTGGATCTGGTCGGGCTTGTAGTGGTTTCGCTTGAGAAACAGCGCCAGGTCGATCATCGATTCGAGCGTGCTGCCAGGGTGGCTGGCAATGAAGTAGGGCACGAGGTACTGCTGCTTGCCGGCGCGCTGCGAGGCCTTTTTGAACTCGCGATCGAACTTCTCGAAATCCTCGGCCGAGGGCTTCTTCATCAGCGCCAGCACTTCCGGATCGGTGTGCTCGGGGGCCACCTTGAGCAGGCCGCCCACGTGGTGCGTGGCCAGCTCGCGCATGTACTGTGGACTGCGCCGGGCCAGGTCCATGCGAATGCCCGAGGCGACAAACACCTTCTTGATGCCCGGCTCCTCGCGCGCCGCGCGCATCAACTCGACCAGCGGTCCATGGTCGGTGCCCAGCAGTTTGCAAATCGTCGGGTGCACGCAGCTCAAGCGGCGGCAACGGGCCTCGACCTCGGGCCGCGCGCAGCGCATCTGGTACATGTTGGCCGTGGGGCCGCCGATGTCACTCACCACGCCTTTGAAATCGGGATCTGCCGCCATCTGGCGGATTTCGCCGACCACCGACTGCTGGCTGCGGCTTTGAATGATGCGCCCTTCGTGGGCCGTGATCGAGCAGAACGTGCAGCCACCGAAGCAGCCGCGCATGATCTGCACGGAATCTTTCACCACCTCGTACGCCGGAATCTGGGCACGACCGTAGCTCGGATGCGGCTTCCGCGTGAATGGCAGCCCGTACACCCGGTCCATCTCGCCTTCGACCAATGGCAGTGCGGGCGGGTTGGCCACGATGCACTCGCGCTCGTAATACTGCACGAGCCGGCGGGCGTTGTACGGATTGGTTTCGTTATGGGCGATCTTCGTCATTTCGGCGAAGGCCCACTTGTCGCTTGCGGTCTGCTCGTAGCTGGGCAGCACGATCGAGCCCTCGAGCGGCGGCGCCTCGGAAGCGCCCAGCCGATAGACCACGCCCCGCATGTCGCGCAGGTCGCGCACCTGCTGGCCCTCGCGCAAGCGGCGGGCCACTTCCACGATGCCCCGCTCGCCCATGCCATAGACGAGCAAGTCGGCCTTGCAGTCCATAATGATCGAGCGGCGGACCTTATCACTCCAGTAGTCATAGTGCGCCAGCCGCCGCAAGCTGGCCTCGACGCCGCCGGCAATCACCGGCACACCGGGGTACGCCTCGCGCGCCCGCTGGCAGTAGGCCAGCGTGGCCCGATCGGGCCGGCGACCGATTTGCCCGCCGGGGCTGTAGGCGTCGTCGTTCCGCACTTTGCGGTTGGCCGTGTAGTGATTGATCATCGAGTCCATGTTGCCGGCGCTGATGGCAAAGAACAGCCGCGGGCGACCGAACGTGCGCCAGGCGTGGCACTGCTTCCAGTCGGGCTGGCTGAGAATGGCCACGCGAAAGCCTTCGCTTTCGAGCAGCCGGCCAAGCAGCGCCATGGCAAAGCTGGGATGATCGACGTAGGCATCGCCGGTGACGAAAACCACGTCGACCTCGTCCCAGCCGCGCGCCAGCATTTCAGCCCGCGTCATGGGAAGCGGCGGCGTGGGCTGGGGGCGTTCTGCCGGCGCGCGACGCCCCGGCGTCGAAGCCTCGACGATCGGCAGGCTGGTAAACGTGGGCGTCGTGGCGGTGGTCATGGCGGCAGCCAATCTGGGCGTCGCGGCGGCGAAATCACTACAGGCTCGCGGCCGTTTGCAAGAACCACCCATTCTATCACCCGGCAGCCGGCAGCGGCTATGCTGCCGGGACGGTAAAGCCGACGATTGGAGAGCCGACTTTGTCGAAATTGCAGGCCACCAGGCCGCTGGGCCGGGAGCCCGAGCGGCCCGTTTTTTTGGAAACGTATACCGATTTGCTCGAGGCGATGTCCCACGCCTGCGTGGCGGACGAGGCGCCCGGGTACGTCTGCCTGGGGCTCGGCTCGCTCTTGGCCCTGGTGATCGCTTGCTGCGTATATCCCTTTCGGCGTTGGCCCGGCTAAGGGTGATGAGGCCGCGCCCGCGGAATTCGCTCGATCACCGGGCGGTGCGATCGCCGCCGCCCCTTTGCTGTGGCCGTGCGGCGAGCTATGTTTGACCGCATGGCCACTTCCTCGCCTAATTCGTCACCTCCCACCCCGTCGCCTGGCTCGCCACGGCTGCTCTTTGCGCTGATTGGCGGCGGCATGTTGGTCTGGGGCGCGTATCTGGCCCTGGGAGCGTATCTTTACAACCACAATCCCTGGCGGGCCGTGATGGTCATGGGATGCGTGGGCTTCTTTCTGGGCGTCTGGATGCTGCTCGTCTGGTCGCGCAACCGCCGACTGCGAGCCAAACCGTAAGCTCCCCCGGCACTCTCAAAGCCCAAGTGTCGCCTCGAGGCCCAGTGGGCGGCCCGAGCGGACCTTCCATGCCGCGCGATCGAGGGCCGGCCGCGTGCCAGCATTGCCCAGCCGCCCGCCGGGCCAGTCGGCCGTGCCGGCAATATCGACCCTTGGCCACCCGTCAGACGTAGAATGACGCGGGAATCCGGATTGGTCCTAATCGACAGGTTAGGGCATAATCCGT
>CAZPED010000241.1:0-6037 GCA_964585335.1 uncultured Planctomycetaceae bacterium
GGCTCCTGCGGGGGTTCCTCTTCGGCCGGAGCGTTATAGCGCGAGGGGGGCTCATCCTGCGGCAAGCTATCCTCGGGCGGCGGCGCCAGCTCGTCGGCACTGGGCACGTGTTCGTCCTCAGCCCGTCGCGCGTGATCCGCCGGTTCGTGCTCGGCGGGCTCATGTTCGGCCGGTTCGTGTTCCGCGGCTTCGTGCACTGGGGGCGCCGGCTGAAAGCGAGGGGCTTCGCTGTTGCGCAGCTCGGCGTTCGAAGGTTGCCGCGGGGCCAATCGCGGCTGCGTGCGCGGCGGTGGCGCCTGCGCTTCGAACGTGGCCCGCGTGGCACGCTGCGCATCGGCCGCGCGGGTCCGCGGCGCAGGCCGCGCGGTCGTCGACGACTTGATCAGCATCGACACCAGCACCTCGCCGCTGGTTGTCGCGGGGGCCACGGCGCAGGCATACTCGGCGATCTCCTCGTTGTAGTCGCGCACGTCTTCCATAAAGGCTCGCCGCTGATCGTGCAACTGTTGCAGCGCGGCCAGAACCGTGGTCAGCCCTTCGCCGTGCTGGCGGAACTGCTCGCCAACTTCCTCGAGCGCGTCGTGCGCGGCCACGATCGCCTCGCCGTGGGCATCGATCGCTCGGCGTCGAACCGGCATCGTACGGTGGATCAATCGAATGCGCGGGGGCGGCACCCGCGACGAGAAAATACTTTCGTAATGCGTGTTGTAGTCGCCAACGTGAGGCCGGTCGCTCGCCAGCGGAGGACTGGCGTCTGGGCGCATCCCAATCAAGTCGGCCAAATCCTGCTGCGCCTGCGTGACGGTCAACTGCGCGTCGCGCACCACGGCGCGAGCGCTAGCGCGAGCACTGAGCGTGGCAGGCAGCGTCGTATGCGATTCGGTGTAGTGCCCCAGAGCATCACGCTCGTCGCGGGCCCAGTGATACTCGGCCTGGGCCGTGCACAGCCGCCAGTAGGCCTGCGCCACCTTGAGCTGCTGGCCGCGGTCGCTGACATGCGCCATCGCTTCGCGGAGCGTCATGGGCGTGCCCACCAGGGCGCCCTGGCGAGGGGCCTCGAGCGCCTCGGCGACGATTTCGGGCGGTCGCAATTTTTGTTTGGCGGTACTGTCGACCGGTTCCAACCGCTCGCGCGGCTCGTCCTCGGCCGGCTGCTGTCGATAGCGACTGTTGGCCGGCGGCTCGTCTTCAGCCGCGCGATGTCGGCCATGCTCTTCGGCTGGCGGCTCTTCCATCTGCGCCGGCGGAGATTGTCGCCTGCGCATTACCGGCCGCTCGAACGATTCGGGATCCTCGGCGGCTTGCGCCACCAGGCATGAAATAAGCGCGAGTGCTGCCAGGTTCATGACGCTTCTACTCCCTTGTCAAGCGATCCAGGCCCGAGTCCGTGGGCCAATAACCTGACAGGAATGGGCAAATGCGTCAATCTGAACTGTCGGCGAAATGTGGGCGACGCATCGAGCGGAGTGCCAGCACTCGCGTAGCCAGCTACCGCTGACCATCCTGCCGCAGTACGAACAGCTGCTTGTAGAGATACGTCTGACTCGCGGGCGGCCAAGGCAATTCAGACAACTGTTGCACCAGCGGCTCGTCAAGTAAACCATCGATGGCAGCTTGTACCTCGCAGCCGCCAGGCTGACAGGTGGCCATCACGAAGATCGAGCGGAGCGTAAACCGATCGGCCGTGGGCCAATTCGAGACAACGAGCCGCAATCGCTCCAAAAGGGCCCGATAGAACGCGCTGCCCGGTCTTAAATCGGCGGGCACCTGTCCGCGAATGCCAACGCGGCCGGCAAACAAGTCCCACCCGGCGAGTTGCTGGGGTTGAGCCGGCCCGCGTCGGTTTTCAACCGGCGCGTCCAGCGCTGCTAGCAGCGGGGCGGCCGCCAGCATGTGCCACTCGACAATGGCGTCGCGCAGGGCACTGGGCTGATCGGTTCCCACGCCCAGCGTGCCCACGCGAAAACGGTCGCCATCGTCGCCGTCGAGGTGAATCTGAATATCGACCGGCGCCAGCACGTGCGGTCCCTGCGGCACGAACCCTTCGAAGGCAATCGACAACCCCAGGCGATGTTCGCCGACGAGCACCTCGCCATCGTCAAGCGTATAGGTCACGCCCGCCGCATCGAGGTGATGTCGGATCGCCGCGATGGCGGCCTGGTAGAAGTCGTCGATCATGGCAGCATCCTCTCTGAGCGAGCAGCGGCTCGGACCAGCCGCGATTATTCTACCCGCGGCCGCGACGACAGGAACTCCGCGCTGCGGACCAATTAGCCCGGCGTGTCGAGATAAGGATCCTGACCCATCTGAATCTGGACCTTCTTGCGTTCCTTTTCGTGGTACATCAGCACCTTGCGATCGCGGAAGTGGCGGCGCTCGGTCGTTGACTGGGCCTTGTAGAACAGCTTGGCCATGTGGTCGAGCGGCCCTTGGGCCGAGAGGCCCAGCTCCTTGTAATAACGCGCCTTCTCGGGGCCGAATCCCAGTAGCAACTCGTCGTCGAGCGACAAGTACACGCGGAACGTGCCTGGGTCGCCCTGGCGGCCGCAGCGGCCGGCCAACTGGCGATCGATGCGTGCCGACTCGTTCATCTCGGTGATGATGACGTGCAGGCCCCCCAGTTCGTGTACGCCGTCGCCCAACTTGATGTCCGTACCGCGGCCGGCCATGTTCGTCGACACCGTGACTTTGTTGGGCCGGCCGGCGCGCGACACGATATCGGCTTCGATGGCAATGTGATTGGCGTTCAGCACTTCGTGATCGATCTCGAGCTGGCGGAGCATTTGCGAGAGCAGCTCCGATTTGTCGATCGAGCGGGTGCCGATCAGGATCGGCCGCCCCGTGGCATGCACTTCGGCAACTTCCTTGACAATGGCCTGCCACTTTTCCTCGGCAGTGCCGAAAACGCGGTCGGGCAGCTTGATGCGAATGGCCGGCCGGTTGGTGGGCACGGGAATCACGCGCAGCTTGTAGATTTTTTTCAACTCGCCGGCCGAGTTCGAACCGGTGCCGGTCATACCCGCCAGCCGCGGATAGAGCTGAAAGTAATCTTGCACGGTGATCCGCGCCGCCTGACCCGTTTCGACGCTGACCTCGACGTCATCTTCGCTGGCCTCGACGGCCTGGTGCAGTCCCGCGCGCCATTTGCGCCCCTCGGCCATACGGCCGGTGAATTCGTCGACGATCACCACTTCGCCGTCGCGCACCACGTATTGCCGGTCGCGAAAGAACTCACGCTCGACCTTGATCGCGCGCTCGATGTATTCGTAGATGCTGAACATGCCGATCGAGTGCATCGAGTCGGGCTTGGGCAGCATGCGCACCAGTCGACGTCCCTCGGGCGTCAGCTCGACTTTCTTTTCCTCGTGCTCGTAGTCGTAGTGTTCGTCTTCCTCGAACTGCTTGGCGACCGAAGCGGCCCACTTGTAAGCCTCGACGGCAATTAGCTGCGCCTCGCTCGGCAGCGCGCTGATGATCAGCGGCGTGCGAGCCTCGTCGATCAGAATGCTGTCGGCTTCGTCGACCAGCACGAAGAAGGGGGAGCGCTGCACGGGTTTCTCGCCCCCCGACTCCCCCCCCATCCCCAGCATGGCACCCAGAAAGTCGGTCTGACCTTCGCCAATCCGCCGCAGCAGCAGGCGGTCGCGCAGGAAATCGAAGCCGAATTCCTTCGAGGTGCCGTAAGTGATGTCGCAGGCGTAGGCCTTGCGACGATCGTTCTGATTCATCTGAGTTTCGACCACGCCGACCGTAATGCCCAGCGCTTCATAGAGTGGGCGCATCCACTCGGCGTCGCGGCGGGCCAGGTAGTCGTTCACCGTGGCCAGGTGCGCCCCCTTGCCTTCCAGGGCCGCCAGGTACAGCGGCAAGGTCGCCGTCAGAGTCTTGCCTTCGCCCGTCTGCATCTCGGCAATCGAGCGATTGTGCATCGCCATGCCGCCGAGCATCTGCACGTCGAAGTGCCGCATGTTGAGCGCTCGCCGGCCAGCCTCGCGGACCAGGGCGAAAGCCTCGGGCAGCACCTTGTCCGACGGCTCGTGGCTGCGAATCCGGTAGCGCAGCGAAAGGCTGCGCTTCCGCAGGTCGTAAGTGCCCAGCTTCTGCAGTTCGTCCTCGTACGAGGCGATCTTCGGCAGCACTGTCGTCCACTGGGCAATCTTGCGGCGCGCCAGCGCCAGCGACATTTTCTGCCAACTGTTGCGGACGCCATCGCCAATCGTGTCCAAGCCAGCAAACGTCATGGGCAAAACTCGCGGTGCAAAACCAGGGCAGACGATCAAGCCGGATTAAGCTTTCTAATCGGGCTCCTTCTATTGTAAGTCATCGGCCCAACTTGGACAGCTTTTCGCCAGGCCCAGTTCCGTACTGGCGCCGCCACCGCCAGCGCTGTGCGGGGGCCGCAATCGCGCACCGCCTTCTCCAGCCGGTTATAGGGATGCTGACGGCCAGAGGGGCCGCCGGCAGTCGCGCCGGGCGATAGTTTACTGAGCCCGGGCCGAGAACGACTCGGTGGCATCCGAGACCGTGTCGGGCGTGACGATCGCCACCTGTGATGCCGGGCGCGAAACCACCGCGCGGCCGACTTCCTTGAACGCCGTTTTGCCGGCGATCGCCCGCTGCTGCTCGTTAACGGCTTCGACCACGCGTGCCACCTCCGGGTCGACTTGCGGCTGGGGCGCGGGGCTGCCGGCGGTGCTGGCCGCCGCCAGCGACGCGGCCATGCGCTGGGGTGAACCACCACCGATGCGAATGGCGCTGCCCGGCTTGCCGCCGGTGTCGCCTCCGGCAGTGGTCGACGGGGCAGCCGGCTGTTGAGCACTGGCCAGCACCACGCCCGAGGCGGTTGGCGGTGCGGCGCGGCTTTGGTTGTATTGGAACGACCCGCCGGGCGGATCGAACTTGTCGCGTGGCGGCGCCACCATGGGGGGCGGGGGCGGCTGCGGCGCGACTGCCGGCGTAACGATCGGCGCGGCCACGGGGGCCGGAGCGGGCGAGGTCGGCACCACTGGCGGCGACGTCGGCTGGAAGGTCTGCGGAGGCACCGTCTGAGGCATGGTTTGCGGTACCGCTTGGGGCACGGCCGGCGGAATCGTCGGCGGCACCGTGGCACCCGGGACCGCACCGGGCACGTATGGCTCGCCTTGTACCACAACCGCGCCGCCGGTTGCCGGTGGCGGTACCGTGGTGCGCAAGAATGGATTGGTGGTCGGCTGCGTGGACCGACAACCCATTGCTAAAGCAACGAGAAGCACCGCCGAGAGCCATTTCATCGGCAGACTCCTGGCATCAAGCGTCACCTGGACCATGCGTCGAGCTGCTCCGAGCAGCCCGACCATTTCGATCCGACATCTTCCTGGATGTGCAACGCGAAACGCGTGAGACGGGACCCATCCCGGAACTACCGGCACTCCAAGAGCGCCAAATTCCGGCGGGGGCGTAAGAATAGCGTTTCGGCTCAAACGGTCCAGACCGATTTCAACTGGCCGACCGGCTCCTAGCGAGTCTCTGCCAGCGCCGCTTTGCCAGCACTGGCCGGCTGCGAGACGTACGGGTTGTAGTACATCTTGCCGCCGTTTTGGGCTACGCGGTCCGCTACGGGCTGAGCCGGCTGGGGCACATACGGATTGCGGTACTCGGCTGCCTTGGGCCTGGCCGGGGCTTCGGGCGTCAGCACGCCGGGCGGATAAGCAAACGGGCTGTACCCGTAGGGCCGCGCGACCGGATAGCTGTAGTACACCGGCGGATACAGGGCGTAGTAGGGAATTCGTGGCATGTCGTAGCTGCTATAGTTGTAGAATCCCAGACCATAGCCGCCGGCCCCAAAACCCTGGGCCTGCGCCCGCTGGCCCATCAGGCCTGCCGCCAAAAGCACGCCAACACCGATCAAGAACGAAGTGCGACCGTTCATTGCCAGGCCTCTACGCTAAAGAAGTCCGCAGGACTCAGACCCAATATCGAGCCCCCTATCTAGCAGACTATTTGCCCCGCACAGGGCACGCAATCCTTAAAATGGATAAAATAGGCGCTATTTACCAGG
>CAZPED010000242.1:0-6036 GCA_964585335.1 uncultured Planctomycetaceae bacterium
GGCCAACTGGGCCCGCTGGGCCGCCACAAACGCAGCCCGGTCTTGCAGCCGCGCGGTTAGCTCCGCGGCCGGCGCCTCGACCGGCGGGGCTTCGACTTGCTCCTCGTCCTCGTGAATCGTGTAGCGCCATTGTTCGACGAGCTCGCGCGCCACGTCTTGTTCCGTTTGCACTCCGGCCAGGCAGGCTTCCAGGTTCTGCTGGAAGGTCTGCAATTGGCGCGGCGCCACGTCCTTGCTGGCTTCGTACAGCGTTTCGGCTTCCCAGCGGGCCTCGTCGAGCTTGCGTTTGGCGCGTTTGGCGCCCGCGGCATAGGCCTGAGCGGCTTCTTGTTGCAGGCCGGCCAGCTCGGCGTCGATGGCGGCCGTGTCGTGCTGGAAACGGCTAAGCGCGTGCCGCCGCTGGTCGGCATAGTCGGCTGCCGCGTCGAGCCGCTCGTTCTCCAGTCTTTCGCTGACACCCTGTCGCGACTCGAGGTAGCCGCGCTGCGCCGACTTGGCCGCCGCCTGAAACTGCGCGGCAATCCGCCCTTCGAGCGCGAGCCGATCTTGAACCAGCTGCGCCGCTTCGGCGAGAAATTGAACCTCGCGCGCCACCGGGTCGACAACCTCGGCCGCGGCAGGACGGTTCGACTTGTCCGAAGTCACGCTCATGCGAGGGGCAACTGACTGATGACGGGTAGTTTAAGGAATGTCGGTGGTTGCTGCGGCCGTCTTAATGGTCGCACTCGTGTTCGGCGGTGTGTAGCATGCCGGCGAGCGCCCGCATCCGCTCGAGCGCTGACACGATCTGCGGTTCCCACTCCGCCAGAAAACGCTCCTGGAATTGCTGGCTCACCGGGTCGTGCCAGACCTGGGTCACGTCGTCCCAGTGAGCATTCAGCTTCTGCCAGGCCTTGGCCAGCTTGGCGGGGCCGCTACTCAAGTCGCCCGTGTTCATAACGTTTCCTCCTCGCCTTCGGCGGTCTGGCTGAGCGATTGGGCTTCCGTCGCCGCGGACTCGGGTTCGGTTGCAGCGGTGGCATCGAGCGGGCGGCTGACGGCGGTTTTATCGGGCGCTGCCGCGCTGGGCGCATCGGCCAGCGCGGAACCTACTTCGTGCGAGACGGCCGTGTACGCTTCGAGGGCGTTGAGCGCCCGTTCCAGCAAGCCGATCGCCGCTGGCAGTTGGGCGTCGAAGGCGCCCGAAAGTTGATTCACGCGGCCGGCATATTCGATCGATTCGCGCTGGGCGGTGTAGCCCCATTTGCGCGTCAGCTCGAGTTTGTCTTCGGCATATTGCTTGCGTGCTCGAGCCCGGTCGACGGCTTTGCGTTCCTCCATGCACGAGGGTGCTTCGCCGCCGGGCAGGCGCGAGTTGCGGCGGCGTTCGAGTTCGATCTTGGCTTGCGTGAGCAGCTCGTCGCTCTTGCGAACCTCGTTTTGCCAGAACTTGGGTTGCGTTTCCAGCAACCACTCGAGCGTTCGCCGCGACTCGAGATCGAACGACAGCAGCGCCTCGCGGACTTCATGCGCAAAGACCACGAGCGACGCGCGAAAATCTCGCACGGCGTCGATCGAGCCGACATGAGCGCCCCCGCTCATCAGACGTGTTCCTTACTGGCCGCCAGGCTGCATCCCGCTGGAAATCAAGGGACGCGTGGTCCACGAGGCCGATTCATCCAGGCTAATCTCGATTGTACACGCAGGGGCTGGCGGCCACAGCCGCGGGAGGCTAATCGATCATGCCCGGCGGCCGGTTGTGTCAAATGCGCCGGCTGGGGCGGCCGTCTACCGTTGCCGCAGGTAGTCTTCCGCCCGATCGGCCTTGCGCAACAGGAACGGCACGTGCTGCCGGGTGGCTTCGAGAAAGCGATTCGTGGCGGCCAGGGTCTGCTCGAACTCGCCGACGAACTTCTCGTGTTCCTGATCGCGCCAGGTCTGCCCCAGGCCGTAGAGTTGTCCCCGCAGCACGAGCATCTGGTTTTCCAATTCCGAGCTGAATCGCTCCAGGTTGTGGGCAAATCGCCGGAGTTCGTTCGGATCGACAATGGCCTGCGACATGACGTGCCTCGTCTGACAATCACTTCTGGGAGAACGACCCGAGCGCTTGCCGCTCCGACCACGAAGTCGGCGGTGCGCGACGGGGTTTTTCAATTATATCCCATCCGGGGCGCATAGCGTGAACCGCGAGGCTCGGCTAAATTGTCCCGGCCGGCATCCCCCCTGGCCGGTGATTCGCGAATCTATTCCGCTCTCGAACCTGACGGTGTCCTTGCAGCATGGCCAGCACGCTCGACGTTCATCCCGCCTCGCACGACGAACTGATCGCGGCCCACCGCAATGTCTTCGACATTTGGAGCAAAGGGCTGCCGCTCGACGAGCACATCCGCTACCGGCTCAACTCCCCCTCGCACAGCCGCGCCACCTGGTTCGTGGGCACGCTCGAGGGACAAGTGGTCGTGTCGCTCGGCTCGTACCCCGTGAAGTTCCGCATGCGGGGCGAGGTGCTGCCGGGCATTGCTATCGGCTCGGTGTATACCCTGGGCGAGTTCCGCGGCCGCGGGTTCGCGCCGCGGTTGCTGGCCGGGGTCGAGGCGTACGAGCAGGCCCGCGGTGCACGGCTGAGCGTGTTGTACTCCGACATCGATCCCGATTATTACGCCCGCCTGGGCTACACGCTTTGCCCGGCACTGGAAGGCTGGCGCACGCCGGCCAGCGAGCCGATCGCCGAGCGGCTCGTGCCGTTCGATCCGGCCGAGCATCGTCACACGATTGCCCAGCTCTACGCCAGCTATCACGGCACGGCGCTGCTTTCCTTTGAGCGTGACGAGGACTACTGGACCGCCATCTTGCGCAAGTTCCCCGACGACTCGTTCTATTGGCTCGAGCGCGGCGAAGAACGGATGGGCTACGTGCGCGTTGGCCACAAAGACGGCAAGTGGCGCACGACCGATTATGCACTGGCCGATCAGTCGGACGTGTTGGCGGGCGCTCTCTTCCGCGCGCTGCTCAACTTGGCGCACGAGCAGGGCGCGGCGCAGTTTGGCGGATGGTTGCCCGACATTGTCGCGGCCAGAGAGCTCTTTACGCTCACGCCGCGGCGGAGCGAAATCACGATGATCAAGCCGCTAGGCCTGGCAGGTACGATTGACGCGACAATCGTGGCCTCGACGAGTCGATTCTGCGAGATCGATCACGTTTAGATTTGTCCGAGCGCTGGGCAGAGGCTATTTGCGGCCGCGAGGATTGGGCAGGAAGTAGAAGTGCCCGTCCTCGGCGCCACCCAAGAAGTCGGGAATCGAGTCGCCGTCGAAGTCGACCACTGTGGGGCTGACGTCGTGTCCCTCGATGTTTTGCTGGGCGATGGAACCCGCGCGGCGAAATTGCCATTTGCCGTCAGCATTGCCGGTTTGCAAGAGCAGATCGGCATTGGCCGAGTTGAGCAGCAAGTCGAAACGGCCGTCGCCGTCCCAATCGGTCACGCACAGTTTGCGCCGGCCGCTGCCGCCCGCGACGCGCTCGTTCAGACGAAGCGGTTGGCCGGCCTCGTCAATAAAGGCCCGTCGCGGCGCCAGCAGCACCAGTTTGCCACCACGCCGAGCGCGTTCGAAAAAGGCCAGGTAGCCCTGCGCGTCAAGCACGGCCAGGTCGATCAGGCCGTCGCCATTGAAATCGTGCGCCAGCGGGGTCGTGCGCCACTGCGTGACCAACTCCTTGCCGCGCGGCTGCCACCAGGTCCAAGCGGGCTTGGGCGTTTCGGCCGGCCATTCGACTTCGACCGGCACCGGATCAGCCAGTCGCGGCTGGCGATCGATGCCGACGTTGCGCAGCCACTCGACGCGGCCCCAAATCGAATTCAGCACGATGTCCTGCAGGCCGTCGCCATCCCAGTCGGCTACCGACAGGGTCGTGTAGCCCCACTTGGCTTCGGCTGGTCCCTGGATGCTACCATTGGGGCCGGCCATGATGCGCAGCGTGTCGTGTCCGGCGCGCAGCCGCTTGGGGGCGGCCCACCGTGGATGCGACACGTTGGGGCCACTGAGGTTCTCGAACCACTCGATGTACCCAGCCGTGTTGCCCGAAACGATGTCGACGTCGCCGTCCGCGTCCCAGTCGCAGCCCACGGGGGTCGCCAGTGCGCCGCACTTGAGCAGGTCTGCCTGCTGCTGGAAGTACCTCGGTGTCAAGAACGTGGGCGCGTGGTCTTCGCCCAGCCGCCCAGTGTTTTCCACCAGGGCCACGCGGCCGTCCTCGTCGCCGACGATCAGGTCGGCATCACCGTCGCGGTCCCAATCGAACGCCACGGGCACTATCATTTCCAGGTCCATCGCCAGCGGTTGTCCATCGTCGGTTTTCAGCCTCCGAGGGGATGCATAGCTGGGCAAGGTGCGCGTGCCGACGTTTTCAAAGTAGGTAAATTGGTCGAGAAACTCCCCGCAGAGTAGATCCAAATCGCCATCGCCGTCGAAGTCGGCCAAATTGGGCGACGGACAGCCATACACGTCGGCCGGTCGGCCGTTGGCCTCGACCGCGCGTGGGGCTTCGTAGCGGGGCCCTTCATCACTGCCCGTGTTCTTCAGCCAATACACGCGGCCGTGCAGTGGGCCATTTTTCCAACGGCCCTCGCTGTTCCAGGCGTCGTCCCAGCCATAATCGCTCCAGTCTTCGACACCAACGACGAGGTCGGTGCGAGCGTCGCCGTCGTAGTCGGCGTAGCGCCACTGGTGGTGCCGAAACGGATTGCCACGCCCGTTGGGCGCATCGCCCAAGGGTTTGGGCAGCGTCGTCGGAGCTTGAATCACCAAGGGCTCATCGAGACCGCGCGTCGTGAAATTGCGATACTCCTTGCCCGGGCTGAGCACGCGCAGGTGCCCGTCGACATAGCAGGGCATCACGTAGTGCACCGTGCGGCTCAGGCGCCGGGGCGCGCGGAAGACCGGAAACTTATTCCGGGCGGTATCTCCCTCGGCATTCTCGAACAACCAGACCCCATTGAACGGCTTGTCGGGGCAGGAAATGATCAGGTCGAAATCGCCGTCGCTATCCGCGTCGCAAGGTATCGGCCAGGCCCAGAGTCCCACGCCCAGATCGACGGTCAGATCCGGTTGGTTGTAGCGCAACCGTTCCAGTTCATCGCCACGAGCCAACGCGGCGCCAGCGACCATCGTCACCAGACTGACCAAGTACAGTGCGATGCGCGTCACGGACCTACTCCTGCGGACCACGTAGCGGGTGTGATCAAATTCTTGCGACAAGACAGGCCGTTATCTTAGTTGCCGGCTTTGGCGGGCGAAATGGTCGTAGACCAAGTCGCGCGCGACGCCCCGTTACAAGCCGGGCTTATCGCTGCCCGGCGAGCAATTCGCCCGGAAACAGCGAGCAGCAACCCATCACGTGCGTAATCGCGTTGCGGTCGTACTCGTCGCCGGAGCGATAGTTGGCAAAGTACTGATTGACCCGCGCGACCCGCTCGGGCATGGCGCCCACCGCTTGCAGGCCGATCGCGACGCCATAATTCGTAAAGGCAAACTTGACCCGGGGAAATGCCGGCTCACGACAGAAGTAGCCGGGTGGATCGATCCACATGGTGTCGAGCATTCGCAGTCCGCGTTGGCGGAGCGCGCTGGCCCACGCTTCGCTCGGAAAGAAGTGGGTCAGCCAGAGCAAGATGCCCAGGCCGAGGTCCTGGGTGACCATCAGCTCTCGATAGCCGTGCTCGACGAGCGATTGCAGATCACGAATCTGGGGCGCCAGTAGCTGGTTGTCGAGCAAGCGGTATACGACCAGGCCGTGATAAGGATCGATCGCGCCCAGACCGATGCCCGGATAGGGCCCGCTCAGGTCTTCGCGCATTTTCCAGAGAATTCCGCGGCCCGGCACCAGGAATCTGGGGTGAATCTGACGGACCAGCTCGATGGCTTTCGCATGATAGCGCGGGTCGATGCGGCCCAGCCGATCGAGTGCGAACAACCACATGGCCAGGTAGTGATAATATTGTCCGTCGCGGTCGGGTTCTTCGCCAATGCGGATGCCCGCCGGCCGACCCAGCACGCGGTC
>CAZPED010000243.1:0-6033 GCA_964585335.1 uncultured Planctomycetaceae bacterium
GAGGCCTTTGCCGGCCAGGTCGGCCACGGAAAACTCGCCCACGGCCTGTCCAACGTGCTTTTTGCCCAAATCGCTGACGGCCGTGCTGCGGCCCGCCTGCAAGTCGTAGTCGCGTTTGGCCGCTTCGACCAGCTTGGCCAGCGGCGTCGCCACAGCCAGCTCCGTCAGCTGCGGCAGCGCCTCGCCGAGCACGGTCAGTTGGTCCGGCTTCCACTCGGCTTCTTGCGCGTCCGCCGGCAGATTGAGCTTGCCCATCACCGCCGACAGCTTGTCGGCCACGCGCACGAGCGCCTCCAGGTGTTCGCCCACCAGTTGTTCGCCGCCCACAAAGTCGAGTTTGAGCTGGTAAGGGTCGCCGCGCCCCATCGTCAGCTTTTCGCTCAGCGACAGCACCACCGGACTCTGCCGATCGACGTTCAGCACCCGTTTGGGTCCGAACGGATCGCGGGCACTCAGTTGCCAGGCCGGCTTGCCATCGACCTTGCGCTCCTTGTCGACCTGGTACTCGAACTTGCCCTGGGTGAACTTGGTGCCCACGCTCAGGGGCGTTTCGGCGACAAACAGCGGCCACGGCACCGTCACGCTGCTGCGCCCTTCGCCCCGATCGTAAAGCAGTGCGGGGCTCGTGGCTCCTTGCCAGGCGGCGTCGACCCGGGCTCGTCCAAAGTGCCGGGCCCAAGGCAGCTCGCCGCGGCCGCGTTCTTCAATCAGCCAGGCAACGTCGGCGCCTTGCGGCGTCTTACTCAACACCCAGAGCGTGAGGTCGAAGCTCTTGCCGCCTTCGTCGGCGGCTTGCTCGCCTTGCGGCTCGACGCTGCCGCGAAACGCCAATTGCGTGCCGGTGACCAGCGTCAGATCGGCCGAAACCACCAGCGGAGTAAGCGCAGCCGAGAGGAGCAACGACAACATGAGACGGGCCTTTGGGGGTAGGGGGTTCGTTCGGCCGTGGGCGTGCGAGCCCAAGCAGCATTCCGCCCTGCCGCGCCAGGCCCAGTCGGCCCATTGTAATCGGCCCCTAAGCGGCCCACGAGTCCCCGCCGCCGGAAGACTAGCGGTCGCCGCCCGCTAGCTCGGCCACCGCGATGGCGTGGACTTCGAGGCGGGGCACCACTACTCGCCAGCCGCGCGGCGTTTTTTTGACCTCCAGCGTCCGACCCTCGGGTTCCAGGTGAACGCGGCCGAGCTGAGACTGGGGCGCGAAGGTCAGCTCGATGTCGTGAATCGGCAGCGTTTCTTCGCGCAGCGGCACGTCGTCGACCGGCAAGCCGTGGTGGGCCGTGGTGTTGACGTCGTTAAACAAGTGTACCAGCAACCGCTCGCCGCCCGCCTGATGCTGCCGCATCAGCGTGGTGTGTACGCACATCGGAGCGCTCACCTGTAACGGCGCGGGTTGGCCGGCCGCCCAGTCGATGGCCGCGCGCAGCGCCAACCGCTGATACGGATAGGCGTACAGGTAATAGCCCGCGTCGAGCCCGCCGGCAAAGTAGGCCACGCGGCCCCGGCCGTACGTGCTGGTCACCACGCCGGGCAGGGCAGGGGCCTCGGGCGCCCCCTTGATGCGCAGCGTCGCCAAGACCTTGGCCGACGCGGACGTCGGACTGACGCGCACCGCCGGGCCTTTGAACGTCACCGACTGGGCCCCAACGTACGTCCGCATTTTGCCCTGGTTGAGCAGCGAGGCCGGGTCGTGCTGATACTCGAATACGTTCTTCCGCTTCTCCCAGTAATCGGGGCCAATCGACTGCGCAAAGTTGAAGTCGATCTCCTCCCGCTTCGCCGTGCCGCCGGCCCCGGGCAGCCCGCGATAGTCGACACCCAGCACCTTGGCCAGCGCGAAGTTCTGGCGCGGATTGCCGAACTCGTCGAACAGCGAAACATCGAGGCTGGCCACCAGCCCGCCCCCCTGGCGGACGAATTGTTCGACCGCCGCCACCTGGGCGTCGTCCAGGCAAGCCGTGTTCGGCAAAATCAGCACGCGGTGCCCGGCCAGATCGTCGGCATTCAGGTTCCAATCGTTGATCACCGTCAGCGGCAGGTGTTCCTCGACGGCGGCACGGAACGTGCCGAACACCGAGGCCAGGTACCGCTCTTCGACCTGGCCGGCCGAGCGGCCGTAGAAATTGCGCGTGTTGTCGCTCATGACCATGGCCGCCCAGCGCTCGGGCCGCTTGTCGATCAGCCACGGCTTGCGGCGCTGCACTTCGTCCAGGCAGGCGTACAGCTCCTGCTGCAAGTTGGGCGGCTGCACCACGGCAATACTCGGCGCCGCGCCATACGTGAGGGCCAGCATCATCCGCCGCAGAATTTCCGCCGGGGGAAAGCTATCTTTGCCGTAGGGATTGCCGTGGCTCAGCAGGTACGGCTCGCTGAAAGCCACGCGGTGATTCGTCGTCGCCCAAATGTACGCGTTGGCAAAAGCCGGCACGACGGTCGTGCCGCGGTTCGTCTCGTCGAGCCAGAACTCCTGATCCGGCGCGTCGAGCAGCAGGTTCATCCGCGTCGGCATGTTGCGTGGAATGCTGAGGAAGTGGCCGAACCGTCCGGCGTTGGTCGTCCAGGTGACCAGCGCCACCTCGGGGTTGATCGTCTTGAGGCGCGTTTGCATCCGCCGCACGAAGTCTTCCATCTGGCGGTCGGCCCAGTGCTGGTAGCGGCGAAACGCCGGGTCGTTCAGATCGGCATTGGGAATCTCGGCCCCCGCGTCGCGGCGGTAGTTCTCGCGGCAATGCGCACAGTAGCAAACGCCCCCGTAGTGCAAGCCGTCGAAGCTGAAGGCATCGACATCGGGAAACTGGGTGACGATTTCAGCGAGCACGTCGATACAAAAGTCGCCATAGGGCCCCAGCAGGCACAACATGCCGCCGTGGGGATATTGCTTGAGATCGATTTGCGGTATCTCGGTCGTGTTGGTGGCAATTCGCCGCCAATCGGGATGATTCTCGTACACCTCGCCTTGCAAGCTGGGCGGATAGACGCCCAACCTGCGAATGCCCAGCCGCTTGTACTCGGCGATGTCCTTGGGCAGCCGATCGAGCGGCACGTGCGGACTGCGGCGTTTGAGCAGCTTGCTGTCGTAGTAGGCATAGAACGGATCGACAAAGCCGATTTCGCTGATCGTCACGCCGTGGCTGGCGGCCGTGGCCCGGCCGGCCGAGTCGATGGCCGACAGCGTGTAGCCGCAGCCGATCGTCTCTTCGACCCAGCGCGGCACCCTGATCTGGCGAAACGGCTGCCGATCGAACGGCTGCGCCATGATCGTGCGTCCCCAGATCCCCTCGCCCCCAGGCTCACCTGCCAGGGCAACGGGCAGAGATATCAGCAGACTTAGCAGTGTCATAGAGTGGCGCATCAGCAGGCTCCCACGACAAACTAGCGGCCTCGGGCCAAACCGAATTCTTTGCCGGCGAGAACCGCTGCGCTCGGCCCAAACACTTCACCTGCCGGACGCAAGTCACGGCGCCGCGTCCAAGTCGCCCAACTGAGCGGCATTGCGGCGAATGAACTCGGCTAGCTTCTTAACGCGCACGTGGTCATCGTGCCAGACTTTACGGTTGAGGGCTTCGCGGGCAGATCTATTGGCCGCGTCGTAGAGCCGGGCTCTTTCTTGCGGATCGTGCGGCACGACACCAGCTGGGAACAGGGCAAAAGCCGCTTGAAACGCCTCGTAGCTGCGCTGAATGCCGGCAATGTGATACGCTTCGGCCGTGATCTGAAAATCGGGGTCGCCCTCAAACTCGTTGGAGAGAAGGTATTCAAACCCGCCGGAGTAAATCATGCTGCTGGACTGCCATACCAACATGACGACCCTTTCGACGGGCGAGTACTCGAATACGTCGACCCAATACACATGGCGGGCAAATATCTTGTCGAACGTGCCTCTCACGAGATCCAAATCGCGGGCTTTGGCCAGCAAAACTTCAAAGGGCGCACTGCTTTCAAGTTTCGGTCGCGACGATTGCGACTCGTCTTCGGGCTCGGGCACGCGTCGATCGCGTTGAAGGTCCTCGACGGCGCACCGCGGCAGACCGTCGCGCAGGCGCTGCAGGCCGTCATCGGACAACGACGAGCTGTAAAAAGTCAAAGTTCGCAGATTTGTGCAGCGGAGAAGGGCCGGCACGCCGTCGTCCGCCAGACACGGAGTGGTCAGAGCGAGCCGATCCAGCCGCGGCAGTTCGGCAAACGCGGCGACCCCCTGGGCCGTGACTTGCCGCGAAGCGACTGCCAGCGTGCTCAGATTCTGCAGCGAGGCCAGGTGCGCAAGCCCGGCATTGGAAACGTTCCCGGTCAGGTAGAGCTCTTCCAAGCCTAGGAGTCTCGCGATGCGTGCCAGCCCCTCGTCGGAGACCTGGCTGATCGACGAGCTCATCGATAGCACTCGTAGTTGCACCTTTCCGACGAAACACTTGCAGAATACGCCGTGAACGTGAGCATTCTCGGACAACGAAAACCGCTCAAGGTTCGTAAGCGCGCTCAGTGGCTCGAGATCCGAGTCAGCAAATCGACCGCCTTGCAATGACAACTCGCGCAAGCTGCCAAGGCGTGCGATGCACTCGATCCCAGCCCGGTCCAATTCGCTCGCATCGTCGATTACAAACTTTTCGAGGCGAGACAATGCACCTACGTGGGCAAGCCCGCGCGACGTTCCAGCTGTGCCGCCAACCAACAGCTTTCGCAGATCAGCCAGCCCAGCAAGGCTAGCCATCGCTAAATCGGAAAGTCCCGTTCGGTAAAACGTTAACTCGCGAAGATCGCGAAGATTGCCAAGGTGAGCGGCCAATTCGTCGACATCAACGTTCCGCGAGATACCAACCCTGACGACGCGCTCCTGCTCGTCAAATTCAAAGAACTCGCGCCGCTTACGCAAATAGTCGAGGGCCGCTGCGACTCGGCTCGTATTTCTCGCGTTGGCCATGGAGTCCTCGAATCGCTGGCAGGAGCGCGTGAACCGGGGTCAATCATAGACTCGGCACGCGGTTGCTGCTCTGGACAAGCGTTTACCCGAAACCAGCCCGCGCAAATGGCCACGCATCACTGAAAACAGATGCACCAAGGCAGGAACTGGCAGAATTGGCCGGGTAACCCTTGTTTCACTGCGATTCGCGCGATCATAGGCATTCGGCCCCACGACTCCGCCGCCGCGTACGTGCGGCACCGAAGCACACTGCCGACACGAACTTCTGGCTCGCTTGCCGCATCACCGTGCCTCGGCCAGCCCGGGCCCCGAGGCTCGGTTGCAGGGCCGCCGTGGCCTATCCCGTTTCCGCTTGTGGTCCGCCGTAAAGTCGGTATACTGGCGGTTTTGCAATTTTCAGGATGAGCGGTTTTCGAAGGGCGTACAGCAATGGGCAAACAGTGCGAAGTCTGCGGCAAGGCTCCGGTTCTGGGCAACCAGGTCACCACCCGCGGTAAGGCAAAGTACTTGGGCGGCGTCGGTACCAAGATCACCGGCATCTCGCGGCGGCAGTTCAAGCCCAACCTGCAACGCGTCCGCATCCCCACCCCCAAAGGCACCAACACCACGATCCGGGTCTGCACGCAGTGCATCCGTTCGGGCGCCATCACCAAGCGCGTCCGCAACGCCCCGTTCAAGCTGCCCACCACGGCCGCGGCCAAGGCCGCGAAGTAGCTGATTGTTGGCTGGTTCGTCTGGCAGCGGCTGGTTGGCAATCGTCGTGCGGCCGTCCGCCTGGGCATCGCCCACGGCCGGCCGAAAACCCAAGGTGGTCGCATGAGTCTGACGCGTCAGGACGTCGAAAAAGTCTCGCTGCTGGCCCGGTTGCTGCTGAGCGAGGAAGAGCTCGACCGCATGACCGAGCAGATGGGCCAGATCGTGGCCTACGTCGAGTCGCTCGCCGAGCTCGATACCGAAAACGTGGCGCCGATGGCCCACGCGCTCGACATCCACAACGTGTTCGCGGCCGATGAGCTGCGGCCCAGTCTCGACCGCGCGGCCGCCCTGGCCAACGCGCCGCACCACGATCGCGAGTTCTACCTGGTCCCCGCCGTGCTGGGCGAGTAGTCATGTCGCTAGTC
>CAZPED010000244.1:0-6027 GCA_964585335.1 uncultured Planctomycetaceae bacterium
CATTGAACCAAGCGTCACAGCCCCGGTTGAAACCAGGCTTTGGGTGCTCTGGTCGATAACCAGAGGCGCCGCCTGCACGCCGTCGACGTAGATGGTCAGCCGCTTGGTCGCCGCGTCGCGCACCACGGCCAGCCGATGCCAGTTGCCGTCGTTGATCGTCAAGCTGCTGTTGAGCGTCGTGGTGTTGGCGCCGTCGTACAGCACGAGCTGCGGAGCGCCATTGACCAGTTGCAGCGTCCAGCCGCGCCCACCGGGGGTGCCGCCGATGATCACTCCGTTGGCGCCTTGCGTGCGCAGCACGAGCTCGACCGTCAGGCTGTCGCTGGCCCCCAGCTGCAGGGCATTGGTCGAGGCCGGCGTCAGCAGCACCCGGTCCGAGCCGTCGGTCAGCCGCAGCGCCGTGTGCCCATTGGGGCCGGCGACATACCTGGGCGCATCGGCGGGCGTGTCGGCCAGAGCCTGCGCACGGTTGTCCCAGGGACTGACATCCTGAATCGACGTTCCATTGATGTTGGCCGCCTGGCCGGGGGCGCCTTCGTTAAAGTGCCAGGTGAACTGATAGGGATCGCTGCTTTCGAGCCACTTCAAATCGAACCGCGCCAAGCCGATCGATTCGGCCGCTCCGCCCGTCGCATGGCCGCGGTTGTAGGCCAGCAGCACCGTGCCGGGGCCTACCAGCGTCATGTCGGAATAGCCCGCGTAGCCGAAGTAGATGGTCTTCGTCTTAACCCAGGTTTGCATGTTGTCGTGGCTCACCCAGATCGTGATCTGGCGCCGCGTGCCATCGCTCGAATCGGGCGCCGAGAGCAGCACAGTGTTGGCGTCGATCCGCAGCAAGCTGGCCTGCACCGGGTAGGTCGTCAGCGCTTGGTCGACCTGCATGTCGGTCCAGGTCAGTCCCCCGTCGTAGCTGCGCGCGTAGCCGCGATAGGGCGATCCGTTGTTGATGCGGATCGTCATGTACAGTCCGCCGTCCGACTGCTCGACGAGCGCCGATTCATTGGCGTAGTCGTTAGCGGGATTGGTCTGGTCCACGCCGCCGCCCAAGTGCCAGGTGCGGCCATGATCGTCGGAATAAATCACCTGCGACCACGAGGGGCCCGATCGATCGTCGCTCAAACGATGATCGCCCGAAATCAGCAGCCGCCCGGCATAGGGTCCCTGCTGCAGCTGAATGCCGTGGCCGGGGCCCACGACGTACCAGCCCCAGGGGTCCGAGGGGAAAGCGGCCGGATTAGGATTGCCGGCGGCCGTGACCTTTACGTTCGTGGTAATGTCCAGAGGCGCCGACCAGCTGAGGCCATCGTCGGTGCTGCTGGTCACATAGACCAAACTCGTGTTCTTGACGAACAGCACGAAAATGTCCCCCGTCGTCGTGTCGACCACGGCCGAGGGGTTGCCGATGTAGTCGGTCGTGTAGGGATTGATCGTGTAGATGGTCGAGATTGCCGACCACGTAGCGCCACCGTCGGTGCTGCGCCGCATCACGATGGCGTAGCTGGTGTTATCGTCGTCCCCCCAGCGTCCTTCGGCAATGGCCAGGATCGTGCCGTCGGCGGTCGTCACCAGGTTGGGGCCAAAAAAGACGTTAAAACCGCTGTCGCCACGCTGGAAAAGCTCGACCTGCTCGCGCTCGGGCGTGGGCGCCGTCACCGTCGAGGGGGCCGCGATCAGCTGCAGCGGCCGCAAGCCGCTGGCGTTGCGAAAGGCAATCCACTCATCCGTCGTATCCACGATGCCGTCGCGGTTGAAATCGGTCAGGTCCGTCACGGGCACCCGATCGGCGAGCGTGGCTTCGTGATTGCGAACGACGAGCTGGTCGCTGACGTCGACCTTGGCATTGGCGGGGTTGTTGCCCGTCTCTCCCGGCGTGTTGCCGAAGTAAAACACGTCGGCTTGTTTCAAGCCGGTTCGGGTAGTGGCCTTGAGCGTGACCTGCAGCCAGCTGTTTTGAATCACGTTGTCTCCCCAGACCAACGTGATTCGGGTTGAGCCGCCCACGCCCGCCCCCGGCCGCACTGAAATCGCGATTGGGGCGGGGGCCGCGGCCCATTGATCGGGTGTGTTCGAGTTGCCCACGCGGAAATCGAAATCGTCCAACGTCGGCTGGCCCGGCAGGCCGGCAACGTCGATCATGATGCCGTTCAGGCCGCGACTATAGCTGGTGTAGTTGGCCAGGTTGGCGGTTTGTCCCGGCAGCAAGGCTTTTTTATCGGGCGCAATCGCGCTGTCGTCGGCGGTGTTGGCGCGAGGATTGTTGCCGTCGAGCTGCGAGTCGTTGTAGAAGACCCAACGGCCTACCACCTGAGCCGTTACAAAGTCGGTGTAAACCGTCTCGGCCGGGGCGCTGCCGGGCGTTTGCGTCGCCGGTTGAGCCGCTGGACCCAGCAAGACCAGCTTCGTCGCCAGGTTGGTCAGGTTGCTGAATACCGTGTTGCGGTCCGTGGTATCGACAACCCCGTCGCGGTTGAAGTCAAACAGGTTCGTCAGGTCGACCGGTCCGGGGGTGAACTCGGCCGCCACGCGCAGCATGTCGGTCGTCGTCACCTGCGCATCGAACTGGGAGTCGCCGGTGTCGCCAATCGCGTTGCCGAAGTAAAAAACGTCGTCTTGCGAAAGTAGCGTGCGCGCGTCGGCCTTGACGACCACTTGCAGCCATTGCTTGGCGATCGCGCCGTCGGGCCAGATGAGCGTGATCCGCGTCGAGCCGCCCACACCCGCGCCTGGGCGGACCAGCAGTTGGCTGGGCGTCGGCGCCGTTGCCCAATTGCTTGTGCCGTTGTCATTGCCCACGCGAAACTCGAAATCGTCGAGCGACAAGCCGCCGAGGTTGCCGGCCACGTCGATCATCACGCCGTTGATGCCGCGCGTGTAGCTGGTGTAGTTGGCCAGGCTGGCCGTTTGACCGGGCAACAGGGCCGACTTGTCGGGAGCGATTGCGCCGTCGTCGGCCGCGTTGGCTCGCCCATCGTTGCCGTCGAACGCCGAGTTATTGTAAAAGACGTAACGGCCGACGACGTCCGACCAGAGGCTGTCCGCCGCGGGCTTGATCAGTTGCAAACCGTTGACCGCCGTGGTGTAGAACGAACGGGCGATCAGTTCATCGCTGGAGTTCACCAGTCCGTCGCGGTTCAAATCGTAGCGCGACGTGGTGGGCGCAATTTGCCCCAATCCCTGCGCGTTGGCGCGAATCTGCAACTGGTCGGTGGCATTGACCAGCGCATTGAGCGTGCTATTGCCAGTCTCGCCCACCGCGTTGCCGAAGTAGAACACGTCGGCACGCGCCAGCCCCGTGGCCGCGGTGGCCCGCACGTCGACTTGCAGCCACTGGTTGCGAATCATGCCGTCGGGCCAGACGATGGTCACGCGCGTCGAGCCATTCACGCCCGCCCCGGCTTGCACGCTGAACCCCGAGGGCTGCGGGGCCTGCGCCCAGCCGCTGGGGCTGTTGTTGTTGCCGACGTGGAAGACGAAATCGCTCAGCGACAGATTACCCACGCTGCCGGCGATGTCGACCATGATGCCGTTGATGCCCGCCAGGTAATTCGTGTAGTTGGCATACGTGGCAGTTTGTCCGGGCAACAGCGCCGACTTGTCGACGGCAATCGCCGAGGCGTCGCTGGCGTTGGGGGCGGGGTTTTGCCCGTCAAAGCGCGAGTTGTTGTAAAAGATGCTGCGGCCCACGATAGCCGTGGCCGTTTCTGCGGCGCTGACGCCGGTGGGGCTGACGCTCAGCAAACGCCGGTCTTCAAGCGGATCGATGCCCTCCAGCCGGGTCCAAGCAGGGCGCTTGCGCCGTTTCTTGTCAGATGGGGTGCCCGGCGTGCGCAGGGCAAGCCATCCACGAATCGTGTTGAACACCATGCCGCCCAATATAGCGACGCGAGGATGCTGCCTCGCCCGTTGACGACGATACGTAGCGGGCCCACGCACACCAGGGACCTCGGCGCCGCTGCAACGACCTACGTCAACGCGTCGACCGCGGCTTTCCGGCCGGCAACATGCTTGCTGCTCGACAGGTAGGCGGCCGGTTTGCCCGGCGGGCTCTCCTTTGCGCGCTCCTCGAAAAGAGTTCTCGGTTCCGTGCCTGCAAACGCGTGTGCCTCTCGAGCGCCGAAGAATTCCAACGCTTGCAGCCGATTTTAAACCGTGCCCGAGGCAGATTAAAGCCAATTCGCGGCGTTTTTCGCGAAAATGCAGAATGGGCAAGCTAGCGTGGCGCCGGCCGAGCCAATCCGTCCGGGGCGCGAACAACTGCTCTAAGCCCGACCCATGTCGACCCGGTACAATCACTTACCGCCGATTGAAGATGTTTTGAGAGCTGCTGCCAATAGAGCCACGAGCCGATGACCGTTTCGCCACGCCTCAGCCAACGCGGCCGGATTACCGGCCCGCAGCCCATTAGCGAACTGATACGCACCGCGCTGATGCGTCCCGAGCTCATCTCGCTGGCGGCCGGGTTTGTCGATCAGGCCACGTTACCCGTGCCCGAGGTGGCCCAGGCCATGGCGGCGGCCCTGGCCGATCCCGCCCGCGCCCGGGCCGCCCTGCAGTATGGAACCAATGCCGGGTATTTGCCGCTGCGCGAGGCCGTGCTGGCACGCTTTCTGGCAGCCGACGGCGGCCAGGCCTCGGCGCCGCCCAGCGCCGACCAGGTCGTGCTCTGCGCGGGCAGCAATCAGCTGCTGCACCTGGTGGGCGAGGTGCTCTTCGACCCGGGCGATCTGGTGCTATGTTCCGCCCCGACCTACTTCGTTTACCTGGGGCTGCTCAGCGGCTTGGGAGTGCGCGCCGCCGGCATCGCGATCGATGACGAGGGGATGGTGCCCGAGGCCTTGGAAGCCGAGCTACAGCGCCGGCAGCGCGACGGCCAGCTGTCGCGCGTCAAGGCAATTTACATCACCAGTTACTTCGAGAATCCCAGCACGGTAACCCTTTCACGGGCGCGGCGGGCTCAGATCGTCGAAATCGCCAAGCGCTGGTCGCGCGAGGGAAAGATCTACGTCATCGACGACGCCGCTTACCGCGAGCTGCGCTACGCGGGGGACGATTTGCCCAGCCTGCGCTCGTTCGACGCCGAAGGCGATACTGTCATCGTAGCCGAAACGTTTTCGAAGTCATTTTCGCCTGGAGTTCGCGTGGGCTGGGGCCTGCTGCCACCCGAGCTGGTCGCCCCGGTAACAGCCTTCAAGGCCTATGTCGATTTCGGATCGCCGCACCTCAACCAGCATCTGATGGCGGCGGTGCTCGCACGGGGCCTGCTCAATCCGCACATCGGCGTGTTGCGGTCGGCCTACCAAGGCAAACTATCGGCCATGCTCGCGGCGCTCGACGACCACATGGCTGGCATCGAGGGCATTCGCTGGCGGCGCCCCACGGGGGGACTCTACGTTTGGCTGGAACTTCCGCCCGGCCTTGAAGCGGGGCCCGGTGGCACGCTGATGCACCACGCCCTGGAAGAGGGCGTGCTGTACGTGCCCGGCGAATATGCTTATCCGGGCGAGGGCCAGCCGCTCCGCGCCAATACGATTCGCCTGAGCTTTGGCGTGCAAGATGTCACGAACATTCGCCGCGGCATCGAGCTGCTTGCCCGGGCCATTCGGCGGTCCCTAGCCTGACGATGGAGAACAAGGCCGTGGCGGTTGCCAGTCAGAACCGACGTCCGCTGCACGCGACCAGTTCGCAGGTTGCGTCAGTCGCGCCGCGGCCGGCCCCACCGCGGGTTGGCCGCTTGCTGATCGTCGACCGCTATCTGCTTCGCCAGTTTCTGCAGTCATTCCTGATTTGCTTTATCAGCCTGACGGGGTTGTATTTCGTCATCGACGGCTTTAACAACCTCGAAGAATTCATCACCTATGCCCGCGACCGAGGGCTCAACGTGCTGGTCGTGATGAGCACGTATTACATGCCGCGCACGCTGCAGTTCTTCGACAGCATGAGCCATATACTAACGCTGATCGCGGCCATGTTCAGCATGACCTGGATTCAGCGGCACCACGAGATGACGGCCCTCGAAGCGGCCGGCAT
>CAZPED010000245.1:0-6026 GCA_964585335.1 uncultured Planctomycetaceae bacterium
CCCGCGGCCGTGAGCCGGCCGACGACCCGGGCGCAATGCCCTGGCCGCTAACGCGAGCCGAATTCGCTCCGTTTACCGCGACGGGGCTGCAGACTCTGCAGTTCGACGACTACTTCGACGACGAGCAGCCGCCGGTCCGTCGCTTTCGCACAACGCTGAAGCGGCCTGAATAAACTGTGCTGTTAACAATGTCCGGCGCTATTCGCGCCGCGCTCGTGCCAGTGTCTGACCAACGCTCGGACCGTTTCGGAAATCTCGCCGAAGAGTTCCAGGAGGTTTTCGCATGCGCACTGTTGCCGGCAACCTGCTCGGGATGGCGATCAACGGTTGGGACATGCCGCCGCTACGGTGGGCGCTTCGCGCGTGCCTGGCGGTTTGCCTAGTGTGGGTCGGAGCCAACCCACGATTGTCAGCCGCGCCCGCTGATGCGACCAAGGAAGGATCGGCGGCCGCCCAGGGGCCAGCCCAGCCTGGTAAAGGCCCTATCTTACAGGGACACGTACGCGACGAGCAGGGCCATCCGCTGCCGGGTGCCCGGATCGTGCTTTATGGCGGTATCGCCACACGTTGGAAGATCGGCGAGGCGACCAGCGATTCCGCTGGATGTTATCGCTTTGATTCGCTGCCCCAGGCGGCAATGCTGTTTGACGAAGCCCACGACCGCTGGCGGAGCTACATCGGCATCGAGATCTATCACCCCACGCATGCTAGCGCCGACGGCATCTCGTGGCGAGACATCAGGGTGCCGATCGTCGATCGGCACTTGGAAACGCTTGATTTCCCAATGGTGCCTGGGGGAAGCGTGACCGGGCAAATCGTCGATGCAGCCAGCGGCAAGCCGGTGGCTAATCTCTGCTTGCGGATCAACAGCCCCACGCCGCGGAACCCCAAATTCAGCCGCTATGCGTGCTCTGACGCCCACGGGCGATTTAAGGTTGAGGCACTTTTTCCGGGCACGTACACGATCGACGTCAACTCTTCACGATTGCGATACCCATTTCTAGGCGCCGTTTCCATTGCTGCCCGAGAAAACAGCGAAGTTTCGTTCCGGACGACGGCCGAGCCCGATCGCAAGCCTCAAGAGGTCATCAACGAGCTGAAGGCGCATGGCCTCGAGATCCGCCAGAAAAAGGGGGGCAATCGCTTATCGGTCACACTGCCGCACGACTTTCAACCGACGCCGACGCCCCTGCCGCTCGATCACCTGGCTGGTTTACCGCGCGTAACCGTCGGCCACGAGGGTATCAGCGCCGAGCAACTGCGGGCCCATTTGCTGGCCGTGCGAAAAGCGCCTCGCCACACGACGCTTGATATCCGCTTTTCAGCGCAAAGCGCACCGGCGCTCGATGCCCTGAGTGAGATGCCGCAACTCGAATCGCTGGAGCTTTACACGTGGCCGCAAGCTGAGGATGCCGGCGCCGGCGAGCTTGCGCTCGGAGACCACTTCGACCGGCTGACAAGCCTGCAATCACTTTCGTGGCGCGGTCTGAGCGATGCCAACCTGGCAGAGGTTGCGCGCCTGAAGTCGCTCAAGCGCCTGGCTCTGTATGGCGATCTGACTGAGAGCGGACTGGGAACACTCGCTGCGCTATCCAACGTCGAAGACTTGCAGCTTGGCCGGAATGTCGTTCGCAACGCTCAGGTTGCCACGCCAGTTGATCTGGCGTGCCTGGCGGGGATGCCCCGGCTGAACTCGTTGCAAGTTGGCACCCACCTCACCCTGACCGATGCGGCCGCCGTTCGCGTGGCGCGATTGAAATCGTTGCATACGCTGCAAGTCGACGTTGGCGGTATGTCCAACGAGGGCATGCGCCAGTTAGTCCGGGCAGAAGCATTGGAGATTCTGCGAATTCGTGCCCAGACCGGTGCGGGCAACTTGACGCCCGAGGGACTGGCCGCACTTGGCGGGCTTAAGCGGCTAAAGCGACTTGAGTTTGAACCGGGCGCCCCAGAGATCCTGCCGCTGCGAATTACCGACGAATCGATCGCTGGCTGGCAGGATTTGACCGGCCTTACGGTGCTGCGGCTGACGTCTTGCCAGATCACGGACAAGGGAGCCGCGGCGATCGGCCGGCTTGCCGATTTGAAAACCCTGGCGCTGGTCGGCGACGTTGATCTCAGCGAACAGGGGCTAACCGCGTTAGCGCAACTCAGCGATCTCGGGTCGCTTGTACTCACGGCCAAACTTCTGAAGGATGCCGATCTGCCGCGGCTTGCATCGCTGGAACGACTGACCCAGCTCACGCTGTCCGATGCTCGCCAATTGACCGACGATTGTCTGCCGGCAATCGCCCAATTCAAGCAACTCCGCTCGCTCAAGATCCTGAACGCTCGCGTTAGCGGCTCGGGCGCCACGGTGCTGGCGGGTTTGAATCAGTTGCAGATCTTGGATTTGAGCCGCTGCCGGGTCGATGACACCGGGCTCGCGCAACTGGCCGCGATCGACGGACTACGCGAACTGGATCTTTCCGCAACCGCGGTGACCGACGACGGGCTGGCCGCGCTTGCCAACCACATGCCGCAACTTGCGCGGCTCGATCTCTCATTCACCGGCGTTACCGGCACGGGCTGCCGTTACCTGAGCGAGCACAAGAATCTGCGCGAATTGCATTTGGACACCATCTCGGAAACCAATCGGCAGCAGTTGGAAGCCGCCGTTCCCGGACTGCGTGTTTTTTACATGACGGGCCGCCTCCAACTCATCTCTGACCGCGATGAGTGATTCGCGGCGCCCACGCGGATTATGAGCGTCCTCATGTTGCTCTATCTCCGCGCGCTGCTTTTCCAGGCTGCCCAGGTTGCACGATTAGCGCTCGGCGGGGGTCAAAAATGTTGGAAAATTTTTGCGCGTGGCCGTTGCGTTCGCGCGCGTTTCAAAAAACGCGTGTCTCGCTCGAAGAATACCGGGCGCCAGGGTGCTTCTGGGAGTGCTAGCAGGCGTACCCTTCCGTAGGGTTAGTCCGCGTGCAAACTGGTGGCCGACAAGCCGTTGGGATTAGCCGCGACGCCTGATTGACGAATACGAAGATTTCATTAAGATTGGCGTCACTTGCACCGTATATTGTGGTATGCAAGCCTCCTGCTACAATATGTTGTGGTCTCTGTGCGGAATAATACCCCTATCGGGTGGAGTTCTCCCTAAATCTCTCCGCGGCAAGGATGACCTTCAGTTGGCCGTCGATAGCGGCTGATATCGTATACATTTGTATAGAAGCAGGACGCACTCTAGACTCTAAGAAGGAGCTGCCCGCATGGCAACCATTGGCACGGGAGTGGCCAGAAAGCCCTTGTCCGGATTCGATTCTTCGTCCGCTCGTCATCCGCTGGGCGCCAGCCGTCAAGGGCTGGTCGTCGAGACCCGTTTTTGCCCCGAGGACGTCGCCGATCCCTTCGAAACCGTCGAGTGGGATCAGCGCGTGGCCGCCATCAAGGGCGAGTCGGGCGAAGTGCTCTTCGAGCAGACCAATTGCGAAGTGCCGGCCTCCTGGAGCCAATTGGCCACGAACGTCGTGGTGAGCAAGTACTTCTACGGCGAAGTGAACACGCCCGAGCGCGAGCACAGCGTCAAGCAGCTGATTCACCGCGTGTCGCGAACGATCGCCGACTGGGGCCTGGAAGACGGCTACTTTGCCTCGGCCGAGGACGGCGAGCGGTTCTATCGCGAACTGACCTGGCTGTGCCTGCACCAGTATGGCGCCTTCAATTCGCCCGTCTGGTTCAACGTCGGCCTGCACCACCTGTACGGCATCACTGGCGCTCCGTGCAACTGGCACTGGAACCCCACGACCGAAGTCGTCGAGCAGCCGGAAAACCCCTACGAGTTTCCGCAAGGCTCGGCCTGCTTCATCCAGAGCGTGCGCGACAACATGGAAGACATCATGGAGCTCGCCCGCAGCGAGGCCATGTTGTTCAAGTTTGGCTCGGGCACCGGCACCGACCTGTCGACGCTCCGCTCGCACCGCGAGAAGCTCTCGGGGGGCGGCAAGCCCTCGGGGCCGCTGTCGTTCATGCGTGTGTACGACCAGATTGCCGCGGTCGTGAAGAGCGGCGGCAAGACCCGGCGAGCGGCCAAGATGCAGTCGCTCAAGGTCTGGCACCCGGACATCATGGAGTTCATCGAGTGCAAGGCCAAGGAAGAGCGCAAGGCCCGGCTGCTCATCGAAAAAGGGGGCTACGAGGCCAACTTCAACGGCGAGGCCTATAGCTCGATTCTGTTCCAGAACGCGAACCTGTCGGTGCGCGTCACCGACGAGTTCATGCAGGCCGTGGTCGAAAACAAGGACTGGGCCACGCACTGGGTGACCGAGCCGAATCGCCAGGGCCCACATTGGCCCGCCCGCGATGTGCTGGCCAAGATGGCCGAATGCGCCTGGGCCTGCGGCGACCCCGGCGTGCAATACGACACGACGATCAACCGCTGGAACACCTGCCCGAACTCGGGTCGCATCAACGCGTCGAACCCGTGCTCGGAGTACATGTTCCTCGACGACACGGCCTGCAACCTGGCGAGCATCAACCTGATGAAGTTCCGCCGCGACGACGGTTCGTTCGACGTGGCCGGTTTCCAGGCGGTGTGCCGCATCTTCTTCATCGCCCAGGAGATCCTGGTCGACCATGCCAGCTATCCGACCAAGAAGATCGCCGAGAACAGCCATCGCTTCCGCCCGCTGGGCTTGGGCTACTCGAACCTGGGCAGCCTGATCATGACCAGCGGCGTGCCTTACGATTCGGATGCCGCCCGCGGCGTGTGCGGCGCCATGACGGCTTTGTTGCACGGCTCGGCCAACCTGACCAGCGCCGAGCTGGCCGGCGCCGTCGGGCCGTTCGAGGGTTTCCCGCTCAATCGCGAGCCGATGCTGCACGTGATGCAGATGCACCGCGACGCGGTCGAGGACATCGCCCCGGCCTGCCCCGCCTATCTCAAGCAAGCCGCCCGCAAAGTGTGGGACCAGGTGCTCGAAGCGGGCCGGCGGAACGGTTACCGCAATGCCCAGGCCACGGTGCTGGCGCCGACCGGCACGATCAGTTTCCTGATGGACTGCGACACGACCGGCATCGAACCGGACATCGCGCTGGTGAAGTACAAGCAACTGGCCGGCGGCGGCATGCTCAAGATCATCAACAACTCGGTGCCGCAGGCTCTCAAGACCTTGGGCTACGACCAGCCGAAGATCGAATCGATCCTGGCCTACATCAACACCGAAGACACGATCGAAGGCGCCCCCGACCTGAAGGAGGAGCATCTGGCGGTGTTCGACTGTGCCTTCCAGCCGCGCAAGGGCACCCGCTCGATCCCCTGGCAGGCCCACGTGCGGATGATGGCGGCGGCCCAGCCGTTCCTCTCGGGCGCGATCTCGAAGACGGTGAACATGCCGCGCGAGACCACGCCGGCCGATATTGCCGAGGCCTACCTCGAAGGTTGGCGTTTGGGGCTGAAGGCTCTGGCCGTCTATCGCGACGGTTCGAAAGAGAGCCAGCCGCTCTCGACCAGCACCGAGGGGGATAAGGCGGCCGCCAAGCAAACCGCCGCGCCCCGCCGCGAGCGGTTGCCCGACACGCGCCGCTCGATGACCCACAAGTTCAGCGTTGCCGGTCACGAGGGTTATATCACCGTGGGCCTGTACGACGATGGCCGCCCCGGCGAGTTGTTCATCACCATGGCCAAGGAAGGCAGCACGATCGGCGGCCTGATGGACTGCTTCGGCACAGCCGTGTCGATGAGTCTGCAGTACGGCGTGCCGCTCGAGGTGTATGTGAACAAGTTCTCGCACACGCGGTTCGAGCCGATGGGCTACACCAGCAACCCGGATGTGCCAATCGCCAAGAGCATCGTCGACTACATCTTCCGCTGGTTGGCCAACACCTTCTTGCCCGGCTACCGCGAAGCGCAGCAGGGCAACTACCCGGCCGAGTCGGCCGGAGGAGGTTCGGCCACGGCGGCCAAGCAGGAGGACACGGAAAACGAGAGTTCGCCCGCCGCCAAGACGGCCGGGGGGCAGGGCTCGGCGCAAGGAAGTCCGGCTGGC
>CAZPED010000246.1:0-6014 GCA_964585335.1 uncultured Planctomycetaceae bacterium
GGAGCAGGGCGGTGTGGCGCGCAGAGCGAGGCTGGCAGCGGCGCGATGGTCGGCAAGTGCGACGAGAGCCGGGGTAGCCGGCGACGTCAAGCAGAGTTGTACGCCCTGGTGATCGGCGTTGTCGGCGGACCGATCGACCGTTACGGCCTCTTGCGTGGCCGAGATTTGCAAGTGCGTGCAACCGCAAGCGTCTTCGATCGCAGCCAGCATGCCGCCGAGATCGGCGGCCTCGTGCGAGCACGCGCACGATTCATGCTCCGAGCAGCAGGCATGGCGCTCGACGGTAGCATGATCGCAACCCCGGCAGGCCAGCGGCCCCAAGTCGACGCGCACCTCGCCGCTCTCGTCCAGGCAGAGATAGAGCGGCGCAACGCCCGACGCCATGAATTGCGCCAGGATGAGCGTCAGTGATAGCAACGTCTTCGGCATGGTCGGCGTGACCGGTAAAGTTTGCCAGAGCGCTCTTTGTATCGGCGTTTCGCCGCGGCGTCAATGAATCCTTCCGCCCACCACCGCGAGGGTAGCCGCAAGCGGCAGCACAGTACTACTTAAGTTATACGCAGTTAGCACCAAGTGCGGCTAAGCGGCGGCCTGAAATCCCGCGCGCCGGATGAGCATTCCTGGCCGCTGGGGCGGGTTTTCGCCGGAAAATCCCGGGAGCGGCAAGTTGCCAGACGCCCCCAGGGTGCTACCTTTTCTAAAATGCGCGCCCGCGACTGGCTAACTGGCCGGGCGCACTTCGGCTGTCGCGCCACGAACGACACGGGTGTCATGATGCGAGCATGCAGCTGGTTAGGATGGTTGGCGCTGTGCGGCGCCCTGCTGGGCTGCGGCGACGCGGCCGGGCCACCACCGGTGGTCAAGGCCCCCATCGTCACGGTCAGTCATCCGGCGGAAATCGAGGTGGTCGACAATTACTACTTCGAAGGCTACACGGCCGCCGTCTCGTCGGTCGACATTCGCGCCCGGGTGACGGGCTACCTGAGCAAGATCTATTTTCAAGACGGCGCCGACGTCAAGGAAGGGGATCCGCTGTTTCTGATCGACCCCCGGCCCTACCAGGCCGAGTTGGATCAGGCCAAGGCGGAACTGGCGCGGGTCGAAGCGCAGCTCAAGCGGCTTGATGCCGACTATGCCCGCGCGGAAAAACTTTTGCCCAACCGCACGATCACCAAGGAAGATTTCGACAAGATCGCCGCCGACCGGGCAGAAGCACAGGCGGAGGTGAAGTCGCGGCAAGCCTCGATCGAGAAAGCCAACCTCGACTTGCACTTCGCGGCGATCAAGGCGCCGATCAGCGGCCGCATCAGCCGGCGGCTGGTGACCGAGGGCAACCTGATTGCCGCCAACCAGACACTGCTGACCACGATCGTGTCGATCAAGCCGATCTACGCCTATTTCGACGTGGATGAGCCCACGGTGCTCAAGGTGCGCAAGCTGGTGCGTGAAGGCAAGATCAAGTCGGCCAAGGAAACCGATATGCCGGTCTACCTGGGGCTCGACATCGATAACGACTATCCCTATCGCGGCTCGATCAACTTCATCGAAAACAAGATCGATCAGAAAACCGGCACCCTCAAGCTGCGAGCCGTCTTCCCCAACGACGACGAAGCGATCTCGCCGGGTTTGCATGCCCGGATCAAACTGCCGCTCGGCGAGCCATATAAGGCGCTGGCGGTGCCCGAGCGAGCGATTGGCACGCGGCAAGGCAACAAGTTCCTGTACGTGATTGACGCCAAGAACGAGGTGGCCGAGCGGCCAGTTACCTTGGGAACGCTGCACGACGGCATGCGCGTGATCGCCAAAGGTGTCGAGTCGCAAGACCGGGTGATTGTCGACGGCTTGCAGCGAGTGCGGCCGCACGTGGTAGTCGACCCGCGCGAAGCGCAACAAACCGCGCGAGCGCCGGCGGACGAAGCGCCGGCCGAACAAGCCAAGTAACGGGCCAATCGCTTTCAGGATACCAGCATGGCTCGGTTCTTCATCGACCGCCCGATATTCGCCTGGGTGATTTCGATCGTCATCGTGCTTGGCGGTTTGGCGGCGGCTTATTTCCTGCCCATCGCCCAGTACCCCGAGATTACGCCCCCCACGGTGCAGGTGAATTGCCAATATGCCGGCGCCAGCGCCCAGGTGGTGGCCGACACGGTCGCGGCGCCGATCGAGCAGCAAGTCAACGGCGTCGAGGGCATGCTGTACATGTCCAGCCAGTGCACGAACGACGGCGTTTACAACCTGACCGTCACGTTCAAGCTGGGCACGAGCCTCGACATGGCCCAGGTGCTGGTGCAAAACCGCGTGTCGCAGGCCATGCCCACCTTGCCCGACGTGGTCAAGGCCACGGGCGTGACCGTCAAGAAACGTTCGCCCAGCATTCTGCTCGTGGTCAATTTGTACTCAGAGATCAACTCCGAGACGAACCAACCGTATTACGATCAGTTGTTCCTCTCGAACTTCGCCACGATCCAGGTCCGCGACGAGCTGGCCCGCATCGACGGCGTGGGCGACGTCAACCTGCTGGGCCAGCAAGACTACAGCATGCGGGTCTGGCTCGATCCCAACCGACTGGCCTCGCGCAATCTGACGGCTGACGACATCGTGCGGGCTTTGCGCGAGCAGAACGTTCAGGTGGCCGCCGGCCAACTCGGCCAACCCCCCGCGCCCTCTGGCCTCGACTTTCAATACACGATGACCACGCTGGGGCGGTTGAAAACGCCCGAGCAGTTCGGCGACATCATCATCAAGTCGGGCGAGGAGGGCGAATCGACGCGGCTCAAGGACGTGGCCCGCATTGAGCTGGGAGCCCGCAATCAGGACACGCGCTGTTTTCTAGACAGCCGGCCGTCGGTCGGGCTGGCGACGTTCCAGCTGCCGGGCTCGAACGCGCTGGACACGGCCGAGCGAATTCGCGCCAAGATGGAGGAGCTGCGGTTCCCCGACGGGTTGAAGTACGCGATCGTGTACGACACCACGCCGTTCGTCGAGGAGTCAGTGGCCGAGGTGTTCAAGACCCTGCGCGACGCCGTGATTCTGGTGGCGCTCGTGGTGCTGCTGTTTCTGCAAGACTGGCGGAGCGTGATTCTGCCGCTGATCGACGTGGCCGTGTCGCTGATTGGCACCTTCGCCGTCATGTACGCGCTAGGGTTCACATTGAATAACCTGACGCTGTTCGGCCTGGTGTTGGCCATCGGCATTGTGGTCGACGACGCCATCGTGGTTTTGGAGAACATCGAACGCTGGCTGGCCAAGGGGCTGGCCGTGCGCGAGGCCACGATCGCGGCGATGCACGAAATCACCGGGCCGATTATCGCCATCACGCTTGTGCTGTGTGCGGTGTTTCTGCCCAGTGCGATGATTCCCGGCATCTCGGGACAGTTCTACCGCCAGTTTGCCCTGACGATCGCCGCCTCGATGCTGATTTCGGCCACCAATGCCATGACGATGACGCCGGCGCGGGCGTCGGCCATCTTCAAACACCGCACGTTCTCGGCCTCGGGGCATATGGAAGGCCAGGAAGCGCTGCCGTGGTGGGGCGTGGCCGGGCTGGCCGGCTGGCTGGTCGTGGCCCTGCTCGAACCGCTGGTGGCGCCGCGCGTGGGACTGGCCTTTAGCACGCCGTGGTGGAAAGTGTGGGCGGTGCACTTGCTGTTCTTCGCTCCCGGCGCGGTCGTCGGCTGGCTGCTGACGCGGCCGGTCAACGCCACGCTGGGCGTGGTGTTCAAGGCGTTCAACCGCGTATTCGATCGCATCACGCAGTGGTACGGCAAGTTGATCGGCTGGGCCCTGCGCGTGAGCTTCATCGTGCTGGTCGTCTACGGCGGGCTGGTTGGTTTGACCTACTTTGGTTTGACGCACGTACCCACCGGGTTCATTCCCAGCCAGGACAAGGGCTACCTGGTCGTGAACATTCAGTTGCCCGATTCGGCCTCGCTCGAGCGGACGATGGCCGTGGCGGCCAAGGTGGAGAAGATCGCGCACGCGATACCCGGCGTGGCCCACACGGTGTCGATTCCCGGTCAATCGTTCTTGATGAATGCCAACAGCTCGAACTTCGGTTCGATGTTCGTCGTGCTCGATTCGTTTCACGAGCGGCACGATCCGGCCACTTCGGCCGACGCCGTGGCCCGGCAACTGCGGGCCGCCGTTTACCGCGATATCGAGGAGGCGCAGGTCGCCGTGTTCGGCGCGCCGCCCGTCGATGGTTTGGGCAACGCTGGTGGCTTCAAGCTGATGATCGAGGACCGCGGCGACCTGGGACTCGAAACCTTGCAGGGGCAAGCCGACCGTCTGGCCGAAAACGGCAATGCGCAGCCGGGCCTGGTGGGGCTGATTAACACGTTCCGCGCCGATACGCCGCAGCTTTACGTCGACGTCAATCGCACGAAATGCAAGATGATGGGCGTTCCTCTGAGCGACGTGTTCAACACCTTGCAGTACCACCTGGGCGGTTACTACGTCAACGACTTCAACTTGTTCGGCCGCACCTGGCAAGTGAACGTGCAGGCCGAGGCGCCGTTTCGCATGACCGCCGCGTCGGTGAAACAGTTGCGCGTGCGCGCCGCCAATGGCGACATGGTGCCACTGGGCACCCTGGCCGAAATTCGCGATTCGAGCGGACCGGTGATGATCACCCGGTACAACATGTATCCGGCCGCCGCGATCAACGGCGCCTGGCTGCCGGGCATGAGCACCGGGCGAGTGATCCATACGATGGAGACCCTGGCCAAGGATCAGTTGCCCGAGGCCATGACCTACGAGTGGACCGAGCTGACCTATATGCAGAAGCTGGCGGGCACGACCGGCGCGTTTGCGTTCCTGGGGGCCGTGGTGCTCGTGTTCCTGGTGCTGGCGGCCCAGTATGAAAGCTGGTCGCTGCCGCTGGCGGTCATTCTGGTGGTGCCCATGTGCGTGCTGTCGGCCGTCGCCGGCGTGGCGCTGGCCAAGATGGATATCGACATTTTCGTTCAGGTGGGCTTCGTGGTCCTAGTGGGCCTGGCCAGTAAGAACGCCATTCTGATCGTCGAGTTTGCCCGCGACGTGCAGCGCATCGAGGGCGTGTCGGTGTTCGAGGCCACGATCGCGGCCTGCAAGACTCGCTTGCGGCCGATCATCATGACGTCGTTCGCATTTATCCTGGGCGTCGCGCCGCTGGTGCTGGCCACCGGCGCCGGCGCCGAAATGCGCCGCACGCTAGGCACCGCGGTGTTCAGCGGCATGCTGGGGGTCACGGGCTTTGGGCTGCTGCTGACGCCCGTGTTCTATTACGTCATCGAGCGATTCACCGGAGAACACGATACGAAGGCCAAACCGCATTCGGCGCCGGCCTGAGCCAGCCCCGCGCACTGACGCGACTGACCAGAGCGAGCCGGTCCTATCGGTGCCGACGGACACCGCTAGAATGATCGCAGGCGACCTGCCAGCTTCCGTCGCCGTTTCATGCCTGACACTGAAAACCAAATTCCCGGGGGGAAGATCATCATGCGTCGATTCTTGAGCTTGTTGGCGATTTGCGGCGTGTTGGCCGCGGCGGGATGCGGTCGCGGCAAAGAGCCGGCCGACTTTGGCGTCGGCGACGCCGGCATTTCGGGCGGCACTGGCGGCGAGGGTTCGGGGCCGACTGGCACCGGCGGCAGTGAACCGGGCGGAAATCCGGGCGCCGATTCGAAGGGCGACAACGGCACCGGCGGTCCGTAACGCACGCCAAGGTTGCCGGCAATCGATCGCCCAGGTGGCTGCCGGCCGAGGCTGCAAGCATAATGCCACGATTCGGCCCGTGCGGAGCCTCGTAGAACGATGATGCAGTTAGGCCAGTGGCGTTTGGATACGGTCAGCGGTGGACGGTTTTTGCTCGACGCGGGCGTGATGTACGGCGTGGTGCCAAAGAGTGTTTGGCAAAGCGTCACCCCGCCCGACGAGCTGAACCGGATTCCGTTTGCCATCCACTGCGTGCTTGCGCGCAACGGCCGGCAGACCGTGTTGATCGACACCGGCTACGGCGGCAAGGCGGCGCCGCT
>CAZPED010000247.1:0-1276 GCA_964585335.1 uncultured Planctomycetaceae bacterium
TAGCTTCAATTGGCAGAGCACCGCATTCGTAATGCGGGGGTTGCGGGTTCGACTCCCGCGGCTGGCTCTTTTTCGGCTTGTTTTCGCGGGTTTTCGGCTGTGGGCGGCACGGGCCACAGCGTCTCAAAGCCCGGCCGCGTTCCGCACCGGCGGGGGCCAACGCCCCGCGTTATCGCCGGACCTTGACGCTGGCCAGGGGCACGCGTAGACTGCCGCAAGTTCTTAATTCTTTGCTACTTAACGGTCCACGAGGGGCCATTTCAGCAGAAAGGCTGGCGAGGTTTCGGGGGGCACGCGGGTGCCTCTGGCCGCTACGGCTGCCGCGGGTCGACCGGCCGGGTCGGCCTGGGCCGGTTGTCCCGAGGGCGCCTCGAGCTGGTTTTTCGCCTTGTTTGGGAGGCAATTGCGAATGGTGGAAGCTTTGGAAAGCGACGTCAAGCAGGTCGTGCTCGGCGGTGGTCCCTTTGGGCCGCAAGAGATCAAGCAGATTGTCAGCGCGGTTGCCGAGGACTTCAGCCAGTACCGCACGCTCCGCGAAGCGGTCAGCGAATTAGAGCTGCGCGAAGACCGTAGCCCGGCCGGCGCCGTCCGCCTGGGCGTGTGCTACTACCTGCTGGGCCGCTACTCGGCTGCGGTGCAAACGCTCAAGGCCGGAGACGGCGGAGCGCTCGCGCATTTCTACCTGGCCCGGTGCTACTTCGCCCTCGAACAATACAGCGACGCAGTTGCCAGCTATGCCTCGGCCGCTAAGGCCGGCTACAACAACGACGCCTGCGTGCTCGGCCGGGCCGAAGCCCAGCGGGCCGCGGGCGACCCGAATGCCGCCCTGCAATCGCTCGACTCGCTGTCGGGCGCCGTCGAACAAACGGCCGAATACCTGTATCAACGCGGCGCCACGGTCTCGGCCTTGGGGGGCAGCCCCTCGGAAGTCGTGGCCCTGTTCGAGCGCGCCGTCGAAGCCGATGGCAATCACTCGGGCGCGCTGTTCGGACTGGCCAAGGAAAACGACCGCTACGGCAACGACGACGCGGCGCTCGACTATTACGAGCGCTCGGTGGCGCAGTTTCCGACGTTTGTCGGCGCGCTGGTGAACCTGGGCGTGCTGTACGAAGACCGGCAGCAATTCGACAAGGCCCAGCAGTGCTACCAGCGCGTGCTCGATCAGTACCCGTCGCACGGCCGCGCCCGGTTGTTCCTGAAAGACGCCCAGGCCTCGGGCGACATGTTCTACGACGAAGACGCGCAGCGCAAGCGCGATCGCGCCAGCCAGGTGCTG
>CAZPED010000247.1:1376-6010 GCA_964585335.1 uncultured Planctomycetaceae bacterium
CATGTTCTACGACGAAGACGCGCAGCGCAAGCGCGATCGCGCCAGCCAGGTGCTGAGCGTTCCGGTGAGTGACTTCGAGCTTTCGGTCCGCAGCCGCAACTGCCTGCAAAAGATGGGCATTGCCACGCTTGGCGACCTGGCCCGTTGCACCGAGCAGGAGCTGCTGTCGAGCAAGAATTTTGGCGAGACCTCGCTGATCGAGATTCGCGACATGCTGGCCTCGAAGGGGCTTTCGCTCGGCCAGTTCGCCACGACCAAGGCCGAACCCGAGCCGGCTTTCGAGCCCGAGTTCATGTCGGCCGACGAACAAGCGATGCTCGACCGCCCGATTGCCGACTTGAACCTGTCGGTGCGGGCACGCAAGTGCATGATTCGCCTGGGTCTGAACACCGTTGGCGAGTTGCTCCGCCGCACGGGCGACGACCTGCTGGAGTGCAAGAACTTCGGCGTGACCAGCCTCAACGAAGTGCGCGAAAAGCTGTCGCAGCACGGACTGAAGCTCCGCGGCGACTGACGCCAGCGCGAACGTCACCACACTGAGGATGCTATCGATCGGGCCGGTGAACTTCACCGGCCCGGTTTATTGATGGACCAGAGCAACTCGAGTCTTCACCCACGGCGCGTGGAACCTGGCAATTGGCAGGCGGTTTATGAGCGGTCAGGGCTTTTCGTTCACCGTCGAGGCGACCGATCCGCACTGCGCCGCGCGGCGCAGCACGTTCACCACTCCGCACGGCACGGTCGACTTGCCGGCATTCATGCCGGTGGGCACGCAGGCCACGGTCAAAGGGCTGACGCTCGACGCGCTGCGCTCGACCGGCGCGCAGATGATCCTGGCCAACACCTATCACCTGGCCCTGCGGCCAGGGTCCGAAGTGGTGGCGGCGCTCGGCGGTTTGCACGGCTTCAGTGGCTGGCAGGGACCGATACTGACCGACAGCGGTGGGTTTCAGATCTTCAGCCTGGCGCAGAATACGAAGATCAGCGAAGAGCAGGCGGTCTTTCGCTCGCACATCGATGGCACGCTGTTCGAGCTCTCGCCCGAGCGGGCCATTGCCATTCAAGAGGCTTTGGGCAGCGACGTGGCGATGGTGCTCGACCACGTGGTGGCGCTGCCCGGCGAGCCGCGGGTGGTGCGTGAGGCGAGCGAGCGGAGCATTCGCTGGGCGCGGCGCTGCTTGGATGCCCATCGCAAGCCCGACCAGGCGCTGTTCGCGATCGTTCAGGGAGGGCTCGACGCCCAACTCCGCGTCGACTGCGCGGGGCAGTTGGCCGAAATGCCGTTTACGGGGTTTGCCGTGGGGGGCTTGAGCGTCGGCGAGCCGCCGGCCGAGATGTATCGGATCCTCTCGGCCACGGTGCCCGCCATGCCCGTGGCCAAGCCCCGCTATTTGATGGGCGTCGGTCGGCCCCAGGACATTGTTGAGGCCGTTCGCCGCGGCATCGACCTGTTCGACTGCGTGTTGCCGACGCGAAACGGGCGTAACGCCTTGGCCTATACGGACGCCGGGCCCGTGCGGCTGCGCAACGCCCAGTACGAGCGCGACCCGCGCCCGTTGGAGGAAGGCTGCCCATGTGCGGCGTGCCGGCACAGTCGCGGGTATCTGCGGCACCTGTTCATGGTCAACGAGATGTTGGGGCCGATCCTGGTTTCGCAGCACAACGTGACGTATTACCAGCGATTGATGGCTGGCGCGCGCGAGGCGATCGTGGCCGGGCGCTATCCACAGTGGGCCAGGGAGCGACTGGCCGGCTGGCCGGTCGACGGGGACGGCGTGGGCCAGCTGGACGCCAGCTGAATGCCCTTGTCCCTTGAGGCATATAACTTTAAGATACGTGCTCGCCTGGAGGGGCGGCGCCGTCAGAGCGAGGCGCGCGAGCGGCCATGGGGGGCCAACGGGGCGACGTTTCGTTCACGCCGATTTGCTCCCAGCCGGTTCTTGCGGCTTGCCGGTGCTTGTTAAAAGCTTCCTCCGGCGCTATGGGCACACTGGCGTTCCAGGATTTCAAAACACAGCGGGCGCGATTTTACCGTGTGCTACTTAACGCAACTTCAGCTGCTGGCGACGCAAGTGGCGCAAGACGGCGGCAAGGCCCCTGACGCGGCCAATAATCCCGGCGGCCTGCTCGGCTTTTTGCCGGCCATGCTGGGCGTCATCATCTTGTACTACTTCCTGTTCATCCGGCCCGACCGGCGAAAGCAGGGAGACCGCAAGGCGGCGCTCGACTCGCTGAAGAAAAACGACCGCGTCGTCACCATCGGCGGCATTTACGGCGTGGTGATGAACGTGCAACGCGACACGGACGAAGTCACGCTGAAAATCGACGAAACCAACAACACCAAGATCCGCGTCCAGTTCGGGGCCATTGCCCGCGTCTTGAACGGCGACGAGCCGGCGGCCAAGGACAGCAGCCAATCGACCTAGGCTGCGGCGAGGCCGCCCCCGGCGCCCGGACGACGGATTGATACAGGACAACTCTTGCAGACGAGGAAACTCCTCTCATGGCCTGGTACTTGAACCTTCCGCTGCTCGTCGCACAAACGGCCACCCCGGCCACGGCCGAAGTGGTCGGCGGCGAGGATATGTCGATCATGCTCAAGCTGCTCATCGCCGTTGGCGTGATCGTGGGCTCGTTTCTGGCTGGCGCCGGCATTGCCCGCTCGTTGCGGATGCCCGACTACGGCTTTAAGATCGGCCTGGTGCTGTTCACGTTCGTGGCGGCCATGGTGGTCAACATTGCCGGCTGGCCGCCGAAGCGAGGCATCGACCTGAGCGGCGGCGTCGTGCTGGTGTACGAAGTCGACAAGGGGTCTCCCTCCCCTGCCCTGCTGCAAAACACGATCGAGCAGATCAACCAGCGGCTGGACGAGGGCAAGGAAAACAAGCTGGTTGCCAAGCCGCTGGGTACCAGCCAGTTGGAAATCGAAGTGCCCGAAGGCGTCGACGCGGCCGCAGTCGAAAAGAAGGTGCTCGCCCTCGATAAGGGGCTGGCCAGCGCCGGCAAACGGACCGACGCGGGCAAGACGCTGCTGGTCTTCAACGTCGCCCCGCCGCATAAAGACATCGAGATGGACAAGCTGATCGCCGCGGTCGGCAAGCGCATCAACCCCAGCGGCGTCAAGGAACTGACGATCCGCCGCTACGGGGCCGAGCAAATCGAAGTCATCATTCCCGAAATCGAAGAGCGCGAAGTCGACCAGATCAAGCGGAAAATCAGCACTAGCGGTCTGCTCGAATTTCGCATCGTGGCCAGCCGCTCGCACGACCGCGAAGAGGTCAAGGCCGCCGAACGCACCCCGGGGCGCGACGTGTACATCGGCGATCGGCTGGTGGGCCGCTGGGTGAAGATGGGCCGAGACGTGCTCGTCGACGACGCAGTGATGCGCGACAAGGGCAAGGGGCGCGAGGTGCTGGTGCTGATCGACCGGTTTGGCGTCGATGGCAGCCACTTGCGCCGCGCCTCGCAAGGCGTCGACGATCGCGGCGGCTTCGCCGTGAATTTCTCGTTCGATAGCGAGGGGGCCCAAAAGTTCGGCGAGTTGACTGGCCGCAACCTGCCCGACACGGCGATCAACTTCTACCGCAAGCTGGGCATCATTCTCGACGACGAGCTGCTTTCGGCTCCGCGGATCAACAGCATGATTCGCGGCGACGGCCAGATCACGGGGCAGTTCACCCAGGACGAGATCAACTTCCTCGTCGGCATTTTGAACGCGGGCAGCCTGCCCGCGTCGCTGCGGCCCGAACCGATCAGCCAGCAGCGGATCGGCTCGCAACTCGGGCGCGACACGATCGAAAAAGGCACGCTCTCGATCGTGATCTCGACCGGCGCGATTCTGATCTTCATGCTCATTTACTACCGCTTCTGCGGCCTGGTGGCCGATATCGCGGTGATTCTCAATACGATCGTCACCGTGGCCCTGATGATCCTGATCAAGGCGGCCTTCACGCTGCCAGGCCTGGCGGGTATGGTGCTGACGGTCGGCATGGCCGTCGACGCGAACGTGCTGATTTACGAGCGCATGCGCGAGGAAACCGAACGTGGCGCCTCGCTGCGCATGGCCATTCGCAACGGCTTTGGCCGGGCCATGTCAACGATTATCGACTCGCACGTGACGACGCTCGTTTCGGCGGCCGTGCTCTACGTGGTCGGCACCGACCAGATCAAGGGCTTCGCCGTCACGCTGTTTATCGGCCTGGTGATGAGCTTGTTCACGGCCGTGTTCGTGGCCCGGGTGATCTTCGACGTGGCTGAAAAGCAGCGTTGGCTTACCAGGCTGAACATGATGCACATCATCGGCCACACGCACATCGACTTCATCCGCTGGCGGGCAGCGGCCATCGCGGCCTCGGTGGCCATCGTGGCTGTGGGCGCCCTGGCGACCGCGATGCGCGGCCAGGAGTTGCTCGATATCGACTTTACCGGTGGTTCGTCGGTGCAGTTGTCGCTGGCCGATGGCAAGCCACTCGATATTTCCAAGGTGCGGGCCGAGGTGGCCGAACTGCCCGACGTGGCCGTGAGCGCCGTGGGCGAAAGCAACCTTGAATTCAAGATCGACACGTCCGAACGCGACATTCAAACGGTGCAGAAGTTTCTGCAAGAGAAGTTTGGCCAGCAAATGCGAACGTATC
>CAZPED010000248.1:0-6008 GCA_964585335.1 uncultured Planctomycetaceae bacterium
TGGCCGCAAGGCGAGCTGGTCGGTCCCCACGCCCGAAGCCGTGCGCGAGCAGGCCGAAGCCTGGGTGGCCACCCAGCAGCTCGACGAGCAAGCGCGTCAGCAAATCGCGGCGGTGTGGATGAGTCAGGCCGAGCAACCCGGTGGCATGCTGGAATTGGTCGGCGCGCTGCTGGCCGCGGCCGATCCCCGCGCGCAAGAGGTCGTGGCCCGATGCAGCGCGCCGCGTTCGGCCATTCCACTGCCCGACGTCAATTGGCTGGCCGACGCGAAGGTCGCGCCCTTCGAGCGCGTGAATCTGCGGCTGTTGTACGGCCGCTGGCTGGTTCACGAAGCGCTCTACGACGAGGCTGGCGAACAGCTGCTGGGCCTGCGTACCGAGGACGTCGTCGACCCGGCCTCGCTGCTGTTCTATCAGGCCGTGGTCTGCCAGCGGACGCTGAAGCGCGACGAGGGTTTGAGCGCGATCGCTCGGCTGCTCGAAAACGAGGCGGCCACGCCCAAGCGATTTGCCTCGCTGGCGCGGCTGATGCAGGCCGACCTGGAGCCGCTCAAGGACGAGTCGCTCGACCACATCGCACGGCGGATGGACGACATTCGCCGCCGGCTCGACCTGGGCCGCGCGGGTCCCAAGGTGCGCGAGGTCGAGGACGGCGTGATCGCCTCGCTCGACAAGCTGATCAAGAAAATGGAAGACGAGCAACAGGCAGCCGCGGCGGCGGCGGCAGCGGCGGCCGGCGGCGGCAAGCAATCGGCCCCCAGCGCCCCGCTGCCCGACAGCATGCCCATCGAACAAAAAGGCCCAGGCGAAGTAGCCAAGAAGCCCGTCGGCGACGGCAGTGGCTGGGGGCAGCTGCCGCCCAAGCAGCGGCAGGAAGCCTTGCAGCAGATCGGCAAGGACTATCCAGCCCACTACCGGGACATGATCGAACAGTATTTCCGCAAGCTGGCCAGCGAAGGGGGCGAAACGGCGGAAAAATAACCCGCGCTGGTCGCCCAGTAGCGGTTATGACGGGGACACAATCGAGCTGAACCGGGCCTAAACTTGTCATGATGTGGCACCTTTTGATTGGCATCGCGCTGGCTGCTAGTCCGGCGGAATTCGATTTGCAAACGATCGACGGCCAGCAAGCTCACGGCCGCCTGGTCCAGCTCGGTCCTCAGGACGTCGTGCTGGCCGGCGCCTCTGGCGAGTCTCGTTATCCGATCGCCTCGGTCGCCACGCTTGGCCGCACGGGGCCGGCCCCCGCCAAGGAATCGAAAGCCAGCGTGGCGGTCGAACTGATCGACCAGTCGGTGCTGCTGGGCCTCGAATACACGGTCGACGGCAACCAGGCCGAGCTCAAGCTCGAAGGCGACCGATCACTCAAGATTCCAACGCGTTCCATCCGCTCGGTCCGCTTTGGTCCGGTGGCGGCCCGCGATGCCAAGCTGACCAAGCAGTGGAGCGAGATCGTCGAGAGCAAGGCCGCTGGCGATCTGCTCGTGGTGCGCAAGAGCGGCGCCCTCGACTACCTGGAAGGCGTGCTGGGCAAAATCGACGCCGACGTCTGTCAGTTCGAGCTCGACAAAGAGCCGATCCCGGTCAAGCGGGCCAAGGTCGAAGGCGTGGTGTACTACCACGCCAACCCGCCCGAGTTGCCCGAGGCCGTGGGCCGGCTGATTTCGGCCGACGGCACGACCCTGGCGTTACGAACCATCGAATTGACCGACGGGGGACTAAAAGCCACTACCCCGGCCGACACCGCGTTGGAGTTGCCGCTGGATAGCGTTGCGCGTTTCGACTTCTCGTCGGGCAAGATCGCTTACCTCAGCGATCTGGAGCCCGAGTCGGTCTCGTTTACGCCTTATATCGCGCTGGCCGACGAACAATCATCGCTCAACGACTTTTTTCAATATCGCCGCGACGTGGGCTTCGAGCAAAACCCGTTGCGCCTGGACGGCAAGACCTACCGCAAGGGGCTGTCGCTGCAAAGTCGCACGCAGCTGGTCTACAAGCTGCCCGGCAAATTCCGCGTGCTCAAGACCGTGGTGGGCATCGACGACGCCGTGCGCGAAACAGGCGACGTGCACCTGGAGATCCGCGGCGACGGCAAAATCTTGTGGGAGGGGGAAGTTCGCGGCAGCGATCCGGCCCGCGAACTGGAGTTGCAGCTCGACACGGTCAAGCGGCTGGAGATTCTGGCCGACTACGGCGGCGGGCTGGACATTGGCGACCGGCTGAACCTGGCCGATGCCCGGGTGACGAAATAGCGTGCAGGCGAGAAAGAGAGCGCGTGTGACGGGCCGTGTAAGTCAGCTGGTGAGGCGTGGTGCGCTGCTGGCGCTGTTGCTGGCCGTGCCGCTGGGCGCCGCGCGCGGACAGGTCGATCCGCGCGTGCTCGAGGCCGAGGCCGCCCGGGTGGCAGTGGTCGAGCGGGCCAGCGCCGCAACCGTGGCCATCTTTGCCAAGCACGGCCAAGGTGGCGGCTCGGGCGTGGTGATCTCGCCCGACGGTTACGCGCTGAGCAACTTTCACGTCACGCAGGAAGCCGGCGTGGCCATGAAGTGCGGCATGGCCGATGGCCGGCTGTACGACGCGGTAATCGTGGGGCTCGACCCGACGGGCGACGTGGCCCTGATCAAGTTACTGGGGCGCGACGATTTTCCGCACGCCGAGCTGGCCGATAGCGACAAAGTGCAAGTCGGCGACTGGTGCTACACGATCGGCAATCCGTTTCTGCTGGCCACTGACTTTCATCCCACCGTGGCCTACGGCGTCATTTCCGGCGTACACCGCTACCAGTATCCTGCCGGCACCATTCTGGAATACGCCGATTGCATCCAGGCCGACGCCGCGATCAACCCCGGCAACTCGGGCGGACCGATGTTCGACGCCCAAGGCCGGCTGATCGGCATCAACGGACGCGGCTCGTTCGAAAAACGCGGGCGGGTGAACGTCGGCGTGGGCTACGCCATTTCGATCAACCAGATCAAGAACTTTCTCGGCTACTTGAAGAGCGGACGGCTGGTCGATCATGCCACCCTGGGCGCGCGGATGCGCAGCGACGCCGACCGGCGGGTGATCGTCGACGACATCCTCGAGGAATCGGACGCCTACCGCCGCGGCCTCCGCTACGGCGACGAGGTAGTGGCCTTCGGCGGGCGCACTGTGGGCACCGTCAACGCCTTCAAGAACGTCCTGGGCATTTTTCCGCAAGGTTGGCGCGTGCCGCTGTCGTTCGTGCATCAGGGCGAGCGGGTCGACACGCTGGTGCGGCTGCGGGGCGTGCATCGCGAGGCCGAACTGGCCGAGATGCTGGCCGGCGAGCCCGAAGGCGAACCGCACGGCCCTCAGGGCCCGCCCGGCGAAGAGCCCAAGGCCCCCGAGGCGCCTAAACCAATGATGCACGCCAAGCCAAAGCCGGAGCCGCTGCCCGAAATCGTCAAGCAGCACTACATCGAGAAGCCCGGCTACGTCAATTACTACTTCAACCAGCTGAATCGCGACCGGATCTGGCGGGGCTGCACGAGCCGCGGCGACTTTGCCGCCTGGCCCGGCATTTGGACGCTCACGGGAGCAACCGCCAGCGCCGAAGCGCTCACCTTGGAACTGACCGACACCGTCGCCTCGATCAAGCTGCCCAGCGGGCAATTGCGAATCGAGCTGGCTGGCTCGCTGGCCGAGAAGCGCGATCCACCGGGCAGCGGCGGACTGCTGGTGGCCCTCTCGCTCTGGCGGCGGTTTCTGCTGACGGGCGTCGAAAAATTCGGCAACGTGCACTACGTGGGCACCGCTCCCTTGCCGGGCCGGCAGGGCCTGGCCGACGTGCTCGCGGCCGAGCATGGCGACGTGGAGTGCCAACTGTATTTCGATCCGGCCGACGGACGGTTGATCGGCCTGGAAATGCTGCCCGACGTCGACGTCGACCCCTGCGAGCTGTATTTCAGCGAGTTCAAGGAAGTCGAGGGGCGCATGCTGCCCGGCCGCATCGAGGTGCAGTATGGCGACGACTATCACCAGGCGTTCCTGATTCAAAACATCCAGCTGCAAGCCGCCGCCGCTGCGCCGGCGGAGCAGCCGGACGAGGAGTGACGCGGTGGCGCGATTCAAGACGACAGCCTGTTGGGCATTGCTCGCGGCCTTGGCCTTGGCCGGCCTGAGCCCACGCGCCCGAGCTGCCGAATCGTTGGCGCAGACGATCGCCGCCGAGCAACCCAAGATGGTCAAGATCTACGGAGCCGGCGGTGTCCGCGGGCTCGAAGCTTACCAAAGCGGCTTTTTGATCTCCGATACGGGTCACATCCTAACCGTGTGGAGCTACGTGCTCGACACCGACTACATCACGGCGGTGCTCGACGACGGGCGCAAGTTCGAAGCCAAGCTGGTCAATGCCGACCCGCGGCTGGAAATGGCCGTGCTGAAAATCGACGCCACGGACCTGCCCTGCTTTGACGTCGAGACGGCGGCCCAGGCCGACGGCGGCAGCCGCGTGGTGACGCTGAGCAACTTGTTCGGCGTTGCCGCGGGGGACGAAGCTAATAGCGCCCAGCACGGCGTAATCGCGGTAAAGACCCGGCTTGACGCTCGGCGTGGCGCATTCGAAACACCCTACCACGGCCAGGTGTACGTGCTCGACGCAATGACCAACAATCCCGGCGCCGCCGGCGGCGCCCTGTTGAACCAGAGCGGCCAACTGCTGGGCATGCTCGGCAAGGAGCTGCGCAGCGCGCAAAACAACATCTGGCTGAACTACGCGATTCCGATCGACGAACTGCGCGAGTCGGTCACCCGCATTCTGGAAGGCAAGTTCCAGGCCACGAAGGACGAACCGCCGCTGAAGCCCGAAGAGGCCGTGGACCTGGCGGCTCTGGGACTGGTGCTAGTGCCCAACGTGCTGGAGCGCACGCCACCCTACGTTGACGAAGTGCGGGCCGAATCGCCCGCCGCCAAGGCCGGACTGAAAGCCGACGATCTGATCGTCTTCATCGGCCAGAACCTGGTGCACTCGTGCAAGGGCTTCGAGGAAGAACTGTCGCGGATCGAACGCGGCAGCACGCTCAAGCTCGTCGTCATGCGTAACCAGGAGCTGGTTGAAATCGAAATTGCCCCCGCGAACAATCCCGAGCCGGCCCTGCCATGAACCGCCTGGCAATGAACTTACTATTACTGCTGCTAACGGTCGGCCTGCCGTGCCTGGCGCCCTACGTGGTGCGCGCGGACGATTCGCTGCCGGCGCTCGAAGAGCAGGCGATCAAGCAGGCGCTGGCCCGCGTGGCCCCGTCGGTGGTGCGCATCGAAACCATCGGCGGCCTGGAACGCGTCGGCCAGTTGCAGGTGGGCGAGGGCCCGACAACCGGTCTGATCGTCTCGGCCGACGGCTACATCGTTTCCAGCGCGTTCAACTTCGTGCAAAAGCCTGATTCAATCCTGGTGACGATTGCAGACGGCTCGCGTCACGCCGCGCGGCTGGTGGCCACCGATCACAGCCGCATGCTCGTGCTGCTGAAAATCGATGCCGAAGTGCCGCTGGTCGTGCCCGAGGCCACGCCCATCGACCAAATGCGCGTGGGCCAGTGGGCGCTGGCCGTGGGCCGCACGTTTGAGCCCGAGCGGCCGAATGTTTCGGTGGGCATCATTAGCGCCCTGGGCCGCATTTGGGGCAAGGCCATCCAGACCGACGCCAAGATCTCGCCGAACAACTACGGCGGGCCGCTGGTCGACATCTCGGGCCGCGTGCTCGGCGTGCTGGCCCCCATGTCGCCTCAACCCGGTAGCGAAATGGCTGGCGTCGAGTGGTACGACTCGGGCATTGGCTTTGCCGTGCCGCTGGTCAGCGTGCTGCAAGTGTTGCCCCAACTGCGCGAGGGCAAAGACCTGCAGCCCGGCCTGCTGGGCATCACGATGAAGGGCCCCGACATGTATGCCGACAAGGCCGAGCTGGCCGTGGTGCGGGCCACCAGTCCCGCCTACCAGGCCGGCTTGCGACCAGGCGACGTGATCGTCGAGGCCGCCGGCGCTCCGGTCGCGC
>CAZPED010000249.1:0-6008 GCA_964585335.1 uncultured Planctomycetaceae bacterium
GCAATGGCGTCCGCGGCTGGCCGCCGTGGCAGGGTTCAAGGTGGGCATCGTCTGGGCCGGCAATCCCGATCATCCCCACGATCGATTTCGCTCGATGCGATTGGCCGATCTGGCGCCGCTGGCCGCAATTCCGGGCGTACGGCTCATCAGCCTGCAAAAAGGGGCAGGGCGGCAGCAATTGAACGAGGCGGGCGCGCCGCCGCTGGTCGATCTTGGAGACCAGCTCGACGAGCGAACCGGCGCCTTCATGGATAGCGCCGCGGTCATGCGGCAGCTCGACCTAGTAATTGCCGTCGACACGTCCGTAGCTCACCTGGCGGGCGGACTGGGCGTGCCGGTGTGGGTGCCCTTACAGCTGTCGCCAGACTGGCGATGGCTTACGGAAGGCTCGACAACGCCCTGGTACGGGTCGATGCGGCTGTTCCGGCAACAGCAGTTCGATGCCTGGCCGGCTGTGGTCGCCGAAATGGCGGCCGCGCTGGCGGCGCTGGCCAACCGCGTGTAACTGCGCTGTGTGCGGTTCGAGCACGTCTCCCTGCGCAGGCGGGTCGAAACAATTCTTTTGTCAACCCTCGCTGGCTGGGTTTAAAGCTGTCAAGCATTAAGTTATCATAAAAGGGCCTCCCTGGAACAGTTTCGGAACGCGTTGAGAAGAGAGACTCTAAGCGCCGGCGTGCGGTGGCGGCCAGCCACGCCCCTCAAGAACGACTTGAGCAAACTGTAAGGATGCTCGAGCCGACGTCCTGGCGTGTTTTTGCATCAGACGTTCATTTACGAACCCTTGGGATCAAAGGGGCATGAACATGCCGCTCGGTCGTGGTGTCGCTTGTGTCGGGGTCGTGCTTGCCGCCGTCTATGTTTCGATCACTCGGGCCGACGACGCCCCCGTGACCTACAACAAGCACATCGCTCCGATCCTGTGGAAGAACTGCTCGGCCTGCCATCGGCCAGGTGAGATTGGGCCATTTTCGTTGCTCACTTACCAGGATGCCGCGAAGCGGGCCGATTTTCTGGCCGAGATCACGGCCAACAGGCAGATGCCCCCTTGGAAGGCCGAGGCTGGCTTCGGCCAGTTCCACGATGAACGACGGCTCAACGACGAGGAGATCAAGCTGATTGGCGCCTGGGCCAAGGCCGGCGCTCCCGAGGGCGATCCGCAGGATTTGCCGACGCCCCCCGAGTTTCACGACGGCTGGCAGCTCGGCGAGCCCGACATGGTGCTCAAGATGGCCGAGCCGTTCGAAGTGCCGGCTGACGGCCCGGACGTTTACCGTTGCTTCGTGATTCCGATCGACATCGAAAAGGACATGATGGTCAGCGCCGTCGAGTTTCGGCCTGGCAACCGCGCGGTCGTGCACCACGCGATCATGTTTCTCGACGCCAATGGCGCCGGCCGCAAGCGCGACGCCGAAGACGACAAGCAAGGCTTCATCAGCTTTGGCGGCCCTGGCATCAAGCCGACCGGCGGTCTCGGCGGTTGGGCTCCAGGCGCCATGCCGCGCCGGCTGCCGGACGGCATCGTCAAATACGTGAAGAAGGGCAGCGACCTGGTCTTGCAATTGCATTACCACCCCAGCGGCAAGGCCGAGCAGGACCAGTCGACCGTGGGCATTTACTTCTCGAAAAAGCCCACCAAGAAGATCGTGACGGGCATCGCCGTTGCCGATCCGGGATTGAAATTGCCCGCCGGCGAAAAGCATTGCGACGTCGATGCCAAGACCAAGCCGCTGCCGGCCGATGTGAGCGTGCTGGGCATTTCGCCGCACATGCATAATCTAGGCAAGGAAATGAAGGTCACGGCCAAGGTGCCCGGCAGCGAAGACGAAGTGCCGCTGATTTGGATCAAGGACTGGGACTTCAACTGGCAGGGGCAGTACCAGTTTGCCAAGCCCGTCCGGTTGCCCAAGGGATCGGTGATCAACGTACACTCGGTGTACGACAACTCGGCCGAGAATCCCAAGAACCCTAACAACCCGCCCAAGTTGGTCGAGTGGGGCGAACAGACGAACGATGAAATGTGCCTCTGCGGCATTCAAGTTTTTACTGACAAGCAGAGCGATCTGAAGTTGATTGCCGCCATGCCGGGCAATGACCTGGGGGCGGGACTCGATGGCGGCGTCCCTGGACAGGCCGAGACCGCCAAGCGAGCCGCGGCGCGCAAGCCCGTCACCAAGCGCAGCCTGATGAACAAGGCCGAAGGCGGCGACGATGCTCCGGCCGCCCCCGATGTTGCCGCCGCTGGCGATAAGCCGGGCAAGGGCAACGCACTGGACGAAGGCGTGACGATTCCCGAAGACAAGATGCGCATCCTCAAGCGCTTCGACCTCGACGGCGACGGCAAGCTCAACCGCAAGGAAGTCAACAAGATGCCCTCGGGCATGCAGGGCTACGTCGTGCGGCAACTGGTTAAAGGCGGCAAGTAACCCCCCACGAGTCCCGACCTTGGATGCACAAGGTTCGCCCGCCACAAGGCCGTCTACGCCAGCGCCAACCAGGTCGGCGCCGGCCGAATGCACGGCCACGCTCACAAGCCGCTTCAAACGCTGGCTGGGAACGTCGTATCTGCGCCTTCTCGGATGGCGGCTCGAAGGCCAGAAGCCGACGCAAAAAAAATATCTGATCCTCGCCGCGCCGCACACCAGCAACTGGGATGTGCCGTTGATGCTGGCGATGTCATACATCTACGGCATTCGCGTTCGCTGGATGGGCAAGCACACGTTGTTTCGGGGACCGCTGGGGCTGCTGATGCGTTGGCTGGGGGGCGTGCCCGTCGATCGCCGCGCGCGGAACAACGCCGTGCAACAAATGGTCGACTATTTTACCAACCGCGACGAGCTGTGCCTGATGATCACCCCCGAGGGCACGCGCAGCCGGGCCGAGCATTGGAAGAGCGGCTTCTACCACATCGCCCAGCAGGCAAACGTGCCCATCGTGCTGGGCTTGCTCGATTTTCGCCGCAAGGTTGGCGGTTTGTTCGACGTTGTGCACACGACCGGTAATATCACGGCCGACATGGATCGCATTCGGGCCTTCTACCAAGGCGCTACCGGCAAGTATCCCCACGATTTCGGTCCCATTCGGCTGCGCGAAGAAGACGCCGTGGCCGCCAGTTGATCGAGCGGCGTTAAGGGGCTGCGCGTTGCTCACCGCCTCGCGGCCCGTTACCATTGCCACGTGATGCGTCGCTTTATCCGTTCATGCCTGTTCGCGTTTCTGCTCGCCGGCCTGCCGCCGGGTGCCCGCGGAGACTCGCTCGACGAACAGCTTGCCATAATCGGCAAGTCCGGGCCCCAAGGCACAGGGGCGGAGGCGGCCCGTAAGGCTTGCGACGCCGTCACGTCGGCCGGAACCGCCGCGCTGCCACGAATCTTGGCCGCAATGGATACCAAGAACCCTCTGGCGGCAAATTGGTATCGGGTGGCATTCGACTCGATCGTCGAACGCGAGCTCGCTCGACCGCAACCGAAATTGCCCATCGAGCAGCTACGCCAGTTTGTCCACCAGAGCAGCCACTCCGGCCGCGCACGGCGGCTGGCGCTGGCGCTTTGCGAACAGCTGCAACCAGGTTACTCTCAAACGCTGCTGGCTGGCATGCTCGACGATGCGGAGTTTCGCGCCGACGCCGTCGAACTGACCCTGACGTCGGCGGCCAAGGCACTCGATTCGGGCGACAAGCCGGCCGCCATCCGGCAACTCCAAGCAGCCTTCGAGCACGCCCGCGACGGCCAGCAAACGCTGCGGGCTGCCGATCGACTTGCGGAGCTTGGCACACCGCCTGATGTCGCCGCTCACTTGGGATTGGTCGTCGATTGGTGGCTGTTGGGCCCGTTCGATGCTCCCGGCTTCAGCGGATTTGCCGCCACATTCACCCCCGAGCAGCAGGTCGACCTGGCAGCCGAGTATGCCGGCCAGGATGGCCACAGCATTCGTTGGCAGCGCCACCATGCGGCAGACCGCATGGGCCTGGTCAACCTGGTTCAAGCCGTGGCGCCCGCCAAAGAAGCCGTCGGCTATGCCTATACCGAGTTGAACGCCAGCACAGAAATGACAGGTCAACTTCGGGCCGGCGCCGACGACAACTGCACCGTGTGGCTCAACGGAGAGAAGGTACTGAGCCGTTCTCAATGGCTCAACGGGCACCGCCTCGACCGGTTTGTGGCGCCGGTCAACCTAAAAGCTGGCCGCAACACCGTGCTGGTCAAAATCTGCCAAGGCCCACAACACAAAGACCCACAGGTTCCGAACAACTGGTCGCTGCAATTGCGCTTCTGCGATGCCGACGGCAAGGGCCTGCCGCTCCAGAATTTGCTTCCGCCCGCGGGAGAATCACGTCCGTGAACCTGCCGCTACACAAGCCGTGCTTTTTGAGGCGAAGATCGTATACGGCGCTTGCCATGGCCTGTCTGGCTCTGCTTTGCCCAGCACGGGCCGCACAGGCCGAGAACTGGCCTGGCTGGCGCGGCCCGGAGCGCACCGGCGTCAGCGCCGACCGAGGCGTGCCGACGACCTGGTCCGCGAGCGAACACGTCGTTTGGAAAACTCCGCTGCCGGGTTCGGGCATCTCGAACCCGATTGTCTGGAATGACCGTGTGCTGTGCACGAGCTCCGACGGCGCGAGACAGCAAGACCTGCACGTCATTTGCCTCTCGACCGCCACGGGCCAGCAGCAATGGCACGTCAAGCTGTGGGGCACCGCGCCGACGCTCTATCACGAGACCAAGAGCAGCATGGCCAGCCCCTCGCCGGTTACCGACGGCCAGAATGTCTATGCCTTCTTCGGCTCCGGCGATGTCTTTTGCATCGATCTCGATGGGCGTCTGCTCTGGCAGCGCTCGTTGGCCGACGAGTACGGCGAATTCGAGAACCGCTTTGCCGCCTCCAGCTCGCCACTGCTCTATGACGACCTGCTAATCGTCCAATGCGACCACTACGGAGCTTCCTATTTGCTGGCCATCGACAAGCACACCGGCGCCAACCGCTGGAAGGTGGACCGGCCCGAGGCCTGGCTCTCGTGGTCGTCGCCCATTGTGGCCGACGTTGCCGGGCGCCCGGAGCTGGTTGTCTCCGGCTCGGAAAAGCTCGATGCCTTCGATCCTCGCTCCGGCGCCAAGCTTTGGACCTGTGCCGGCATGGCGCGCGAGTGCATTCCCACGCCCATATTCGCCCGCGGATTGATCTATGCCGTCAGTGGACCAGGCGCGGCTAGCTTGGCCTTGCGTCCTGGCGGTGAAGGGGACGTAACCCAGTCGCGCGTCGTCTGGAGCAACACGCGCGGCAATCCGTTCGTGCCCTCGGCGATCGTGGTCGGCGATCAGCACTACCTGGTCGACGATCACGGCATTGGCACCTGCCTCTCGGCGGCGACGGGCAAGGTGCTGTGGAAGAAGCGTTTTGGCGGCGACTTCACCGCTTCGCCCGTGGCGGCCGACGGCAAGGTGTACTTCACCAACGAGAACGGCGTTACGCTGGTCTTGCGTACCGACACCAACAAGTACGAGGAACTGGCCCGCAATTCGATCGATGAACCGGTGTTTGCCTCGCTGGCGATCGCCGGTGGGCGCATTTACCTTCGTAGCGCCAGCCGGTTGTGGTGCTTGGGCGAGCCCACGGCCGAAAAGCCATAGTCCCCAGGGCACAGGCAATCAGCGCGCAGTGGCCTCCGGCTCGGCAACGACGTAGGCCTTGAACCGCGGTGATTCAAGTATCTCGGGCGGACCGTCGTCGCGCGGTCGCACGATAAAGCCAGCCGCTCCGGGCGTATTCTCTATCAGAAAACATCCCTTTGATAACTGCCTGGGCAAATGACAGCTCTTTTGAGCATGTCTTTACCGAACAGTTGGAAAATCATTTGCATGCAGGCGATGTGGTTATCGCAATCTCAACTAGCGGCAATTCTGTCAATATTATCAATGCTTTGATACTTGCCAGACAACGCCAGGCTGTAACCATTGGGTTGACCGGCGACGATGGCGGGATGCTTAAGAACCTGGTGGACTGTTGCGTGTTCA
>CAZPED010000250.1:0-6003 GCA_964585335.1 uncultured Planctomycetaceae bacterium
CGCACAGTGGAAGTCGAGTGCGGACTCGCGAGACCGACGCCGTGCCTCGTCGATATCCTGGCCCTCGGCCAGGGCCAGCAACGAGGCCTGCAACTCGCCATGATCGCGACGCAACTCGGCGGTGGGCGAGGCCAGATCGGGCCGCGCGATCGATTCCTGCTCCAGGTAATCGAGAGCAGCGCCGGCCAGGCCAATCGCCAAGGTCGAGGTTTGCAATCCACCGGTACCGGCCCCCACGCCCGAGCGCATCACGTTCTCGGCCGGACCGGCCAATAGCCACTTGCCGGGCACGCGAACCTTGTCGAGCAAGACTTGACCGGTGTGGCTGGCCGAGACGCCCACCAGCCGGGGCGGCGCCGGCACGGACACGCCCGGCAAGTTAGTCGGCAGCGCCACCAGAATCTGGCGTCCATCGTCGAGCACCGCGCCGGTTACGATAGTGCTGGCATGATCGCCGCCGGTTACCCAGGGCGAATAACCGTTCAACACGAAATCGTCGCCCACGGCCGTGGCCGCCAGCACCGGCCGGGCCAGGTGGCGGCGGCTGGTCGTGAGGTGCGAAATGCCGACCGTGGCAAACGACTGGCCCGAGACGAGCGTGGGCAGCAGCGCCTCTTGCGCCTGCCGATTGTCGCTGCCGGCAATCCGCTGACAGGCGCCGGTGCGCTGGGTAATGATGAATGCGGTGGTCAGACAGGCTGCGCTCAGGCGCAAATAGCCGCGCGTGATCTGAAGATCGCTCCACTCCTGGCCGCCCCAGTGCCGAGGAAGGAACCACTCGAACACGCCCGCGGCGCCGCAAAGCGCCAACTGCTCGGCGGGCCAGGCCTCGGTACGATCCAGCTCGGCGCCTAGTTGCACCAGCTGTTGGCAGAGCACGTCGAGCGCGGGGTCGTCAGGAGTAGTAATCCGCTGCACAGGGCTCACCATGTGATACAGTAAAGAATGGCCCGGGAGGAAGAAAACGCCCGCAGAGCCACCTCGGGTGTCGACTTTCGGTCGCCCATAGCACTATAATGCGGCAGCTGTCTGGCTCCTGGAGGCTTCAATTTAGTGAAGCCTCTGCGAGCAGGCAACTTCCAGGCAACATGGGCTCGAAGGCGATGGCGGCTGACAGATAGTGGGGTCGCTCGTATTTTTTCACCCCGCTATAATCCGTGGCTTTCATGTTGGTTGGAGGGTGATTCATGAGTCAAACCGAAGTTGCGCCCGTCGAGAACCTGCACAAGCTTCCGCTCTCCGAGCTGTCGCCGCAAACGATCTACGCCAAGTGCATGGCGCTGGCCCGCAACCTCTGGTGGACCTGGCACCCCGAAGTGATCGCCCTGTTTCGCGATCTCGACCCCATCCGCTGGCGGCAGCTCGACCATAACCCCATCGCGCTGCTGGCCGAGTTCACTCCCGAACGGCTCGAAATGCGCGCCTCGGAACTGGCGCTCTATAGCCGCATCAACTACGCCTATCGGCGGCTGAAAGAATACATGAACAACACGCAGACGTGGGGCCGCACCCACGCCGGCGTGTTGGGCTCGAAGCCCGTGGCCTACTTCTCCGCCGAGTTCGGCATCCACGAGTCGGTGCCCATTTACTCGGGCGGCCTGGGCGTGCTCTCGGGCGACCACATCAAAAGCGCCAGCGGCCTGGGTGTGCCGCTCGTGGCGATCGGCTTGTTCTACGACCAGGGCTACTTCAAGCAGCACCTCGACCTCGACGGCTATCAGCGCGAGGAATACCTCGACACGAAGGTCGAAAACGTGCCGATGGAGCCGGCCGTCGACAAAGAGGGCAAGCAAATTACCGTGACGATCGACACCCGCACCGGGCAGCTGCACGCCAAGGTGTGGCTGATGCGCGTGGGCCGGGTGCCGCTGTACCTGCTCGACTGCGACGTCGAGGGCAACAGCCCCGAAGACCGCGAGTTGACTAGCCGCCTGTACGGCGGCGATCACCGCACCCGCGTTCGCCAGGAACTGGTGCTGGGCGTCGGCGGCGTCAAAGCGCTGGCCGCGCTGGGCATTTCGCCGGGCGTGTACCACTTGAACGAAGGTCACAGCGTGTTCGCCACGCTCGAAGCGATTCGCGAGCGGATGCACAACGACGGGCAGAGTTTCGACAATGCCCTGCGCGAAGTGGCCCAGCACACGGTCTTTACCACGCACACGCCGGTGCCCGCCGGTCACGACCGCTTCGACGGCGGCCTGATCGAGGAGCACTTAGGCCCGCTGCGCGACCAGTTGCACATCAGCTACGAGCAGCTGATGGGGCTGGGCCGCGTCGAGCCGCACAACGAAGGCGAGAGCTTCTGCATGACGGTGCTGGGCCTCAAGCTGTCGCGGCGGGCCAACGCCGTCAGCAGCCTGCACGGGCACGTCTCGCGGCGCATGTGGGCCCACCTGTGGCCCTGGCGCGTCGAGGAAGAGATTCCCATCGGCCACATCACCAACGGCGTGCACGTGCCGAGCTGGCTGGCCTGGCAAATGTTGCAGCTGTACGACCGCAACTTTCCGGTCGGCTGGCTGATTCGCATGGGCGAGCCCGACGCCTGGCAGAACATTCACCACGTCGACCCGGGCGAATTGTGGGAAGTGCACTATGCGCTCAAGAACCTGCTGCTGGCGTTCGTGCGCCGCCGGGTGAGCCGGCAATGCCGGCGCCGCGGCGAAAGCGACGCCACGGTGGAAGCCGCGCGGAACCTGCTGGACCCGAACATTCTGACGATCGGCTTCGCCCGCCGGTTCGCCACCTACAAACGTGCCGACCTGCTGATGACCGACATCGACCGGATGTGCCGGCTGCTGAATGATCCGGACCGTCCGATCCAGATCATCTTTGCCGGCAAGGCCCACCCGGCCGACGAACCCGGCAAACAGCTGATCAAGAAGATTGCCAACAGCCGGCACGACGAACGGTTCGGCAGCCGCGTGGTGTTCATCGAGGACTACGATATCAACGTCTGCCGGCACATGATTCAAGGCGTCGACGTTTGGCTGAATAACCCCCGGCGGCCGCTGGAAGCTTCGGGCACGAGCGGTCAGAAGGTGGTGCTCAACGGCGGGTTGAACCTCTCGGTGCTCGACGGCTGGTGGGCCGAAGCCTACGACGGCATCAACGGCTTTGCCATTGGCAAGGGCACGAGCCACGTTTCCGACCAGATCAGCGACCAGCGCGACGGCGAAGACTTGTACAACGTGCTCGAAAACGAGGTCATTCCGCTCTATTACGAGCGTGACGTCGACGGTTTGCCGCGCGGCTGGATCCAGCGGATGATGAACTCCATCAGCTCGCTGGCCTGGCGCTTTAGCGCCCACCGCATGGTGATGGACTACACCAAGCACGCGTACCTGACCGCCGCGGGCGGCGTCAGCTGCGACATGAGCATGCGCTAAGCTGCCGAGGCCGCTGCGGAAGGCCCCGCAGAGCCCAACTTGCCTGCCGCCAACTCGCCGGCTTCCCCGCCCGCTGTCGGGCTTTCTGGGCCCATTGCGCCCCAAGCTGGGCCAATTGCCTCTTTTTGCGCCCGGGGCAATTGCCTAGAATTTGACGTTTGTCCCGGTATCGTCCCCGTGAGATGAGGATTTCGCGCCATGTCCGAGAAGAAAGAGCTGCTTTCGCAAACCATCGAGCACGTTGACATCACGCGTCACAACCCGGTGGCGCTGGTCGAAGCGATGCAGCACATGGCCTACTCGGCTCGCGATCTGGCTCGCGCCGCAGACATTTACGACCGCATGATCCGCGACCAGGATTGCGGCATCATCCTCTGCCTGGCCGGCTCGCTGGTCAGCGCCGGGCTGAAAAAGGTGTTCGTCGACATGATCCGCAACCGGATGGTCGATGCCATTGTGAGCACCGGGGCCAACATCGTCGACCAGGACTTCTTCGAAGGACTGGGCTACCGGCACTATATTGCCAGCGAGCGGCTCAAGGCCGGGCTCGACGACGACAAGCTGCGCGAACTGCACGTCGACCGCATTTACGACACGCTGATCGACGAGGACGAACTGCGGATTTGCGACGACACGACCAAGATCATCGCCGACAGCCTGCCCCCGCGGGCCTATTCGTCGCGCGAGTTCATTCGCGAAATGGGCGCTTACCTGACCGAGCACGGCAAGACGCGCGACTCGATCGTGCTGGCGGCCTTCGAGGAAGACGTGCCCATTTTCTGCCCGGCGTTTTCCGATTGCTCGGCCGGCTTCGGCCTGGTGGCGCACCAGCACGCCCGCGGCGACGCTCCCAAGGTGTCCATCGACAGCGTGAAGGACTTCTACGAGCTGACGCAGCTGAAGATCAGCAACCCGACGACGGGCATTTTCATGCTCGGCGGCGGCGTGCCCAAGAACTTCACGCAGGACGTCGTCGTGGCGGCTGACATCCTGGGCGAGGATGCGGAGATGCACAAATACGCCGTGCAGGTCACCGTGGCCGACGTGCGCGACGGCGCCCTGTCGAGCTCGACGCTCAAGGAAGCCTCGAGCTGGGGCAAGGTCGACACGGTCTTCGAGCAGATGGTCTTCAGCGAAGCCACGCTCGCCGTGCCGCTGATCGTGGGCTACGCCTATCACAAGGGCAACTGGAAGGCACGCAAGCCAAAGCGGTTCAGCCGCCTGCTCGAGCCGGCCGCTCAGAACGCCTAGCACGCTGGGCGCACCGACAGGCCCGCAGCTCTCAAATCAATGCGGCCTTGCTACGCGAGCCATCGGCCGCGCATGCGGTGCAACTTGCGCTAGCGGGCCGCCGGTGGGGCCGGCTTGAGCAGAATGCCGCCGAGCTGCAGCAGATTGCCCTGGATGGGACCTGCCGAGCGAAACACGATTTGCTGGTTGCCGGCCGGCAAGTCGATTTCGCCGCCGCGCACTTCCTGGTAGCGGTCAATGCTGCCGGTGCCCGCCACTTTTCCAGTCAGCGACTTATCCCCCGCTTCGAGCAGCCAGCTGTTGCCAGCGTCCTTATCGAGCGCAGCATAGTTGAGCAACATCGTGTAACGCCCCGCCTTGGGCACTTCCACGTTCCACACGGCCCGGTCGTTCTCGCTTTGCCACTTGCCCAGGTTCTTGTACAGCCGCTCCATGACGATCGTGGGCCCGTAGATCTCGCAGTTGGTCGCGTACAGCTGCAAGGTACCGTCGGTCGTTGGCTTGACCAGCTGCGGGTTGTTGGCTTCGAACTGCTTGCGCGGCGCGCCCGAGCTGCGCAAATACGCGATGACGTTGGCCAGGTCCTGCGGCGACAGGTCCTTCTCCAGCCCCTCGGGCATGAGCGACTTGCCCGTGGCCCGCAGCTCTTCGAGGTCGGCCCGCAGAATGGTTTGCTGCTTGCCCTCTTGCCCCAGCAAGGTAACGCTATTGCCGGTTTCGTTGGCCAGCGTGCCGGTAAAGGTCAGGCCAGCGCTGGTTACGGCAATGTACTCGCGGAACTTGGCCTCGACCGCGCGGTTGGGATCGAGCATGGCCACGAGGAGCGCCGGGGGCGAATAATCCGTCAGCGAGGCCAGGTTGGGCCCCACATCGTGTCCCACGCCGCGCAGGCGGTGACAGACTGAGCAGCGCTTGGCAAACACCGCGGCGCCGGCCGCGGCGTCGCCGGTCATCGTTAGCACGTTGTTGTGTTGCTCGACCACCTGGGCCCGGTTCGACTCGATGGCGCCGGCCAGCAGCTTGGCGGCCAGCGTCTTGATCTCGGCATCGCCCGAGTCGGCGAGGCGTTGCCGCCGCGAGGCATCGACGTCGCCGGCCGGCACGCGGCCATCGGCCACCGCGTCGAGCAACTTGCGGCTCCATTGTGGCCGGCTGAGCAGCGCGTCGAGAATCTCCGAGCGAAGGGCCGGTCCATGACTCTTCCAGCCCTCCAGCAGCGAGTCGGCCACCTGCTCAGTGTCGATGCGGGCCAGCGCGGCCACGGCGGCCGATTGCAGCGTGCCTGAAGACTGCGGTCCGACCAGTCCCACCAGCGCCATCACGTCGTCGGCCCGGCCACAGGCGCCGCGTCCCAGCAGGCGAATTG
>CAZPED010000251.1:0-5994 GCA_964585335.1 uncultured Planctomycetaceae bacterium
AGGCCACGGCGTACCACTTGCGCTCGCAGGGCGGGTCGCACCAGTTGCAATTCGGCCCGCTGATCGCCGGGTCGCAGCTCGGGCACTGCCCCGAGTCCCAGCCGCGGTCGAACGTGTCGGAGGGCGACAGCACGCGCGAGCTGCTCAGCGAGCGCGACAGGTAGCCCGCCGGCTGCACCGCTCCGGGAACCGTCGCCGTGCTGGGCAGCGGCGTCAGATCCGCCGCGCCCGCGGGCAACTGAGCCTGGGCAGCGCGGGTCAGCCAAAACATGCCGACCAGCAAGGCCAGCGCGCACGAGCATCTCGATCGCATGGCGACAGACTCCGTTCCTGGTCGCGCGTCCGGCAGGCCGGAATGCACGCGGGTTGGCAAGGCCATTGTCCGTTAGCCTTGTTCAATTCCCCCATCGTCAGGTAGCGAAGCGCGCAATGAAGCGATTAGAGCGCCAGTGACCGACTTTCGCATTCGGCCGGCGGCATCTTGAGTCCTTGCGGTGCGACCCATAGATCACGCGCCACGCGACCACCCGCCACGCCCCCTACAACCCGCGCCACCCGGCCACCGCGGCCGTTATGACCGTTACGACCCTACCTGGCCATCGGCCGTCGGCGGCGTGCCCACGATGTGGCGTTGCTGAGCGTCCGCGCGTGCTGCGGGTGCAGCGTCGCGGCGGTCGAGCTTCGTGCCGATTGGCCCGGGCTCGGCGGCCGTTTCGCACCCGCCCGCCCATCGAGTCGACTGGCTACAATGGTCGCATGACTGAGCCCCAATCCCAACCTGAGCCCCAATCCAAATCGGGCTCCCAGCCACAGGTCGAGCCGCAACCGCGGCCCGCTGCCCGACGACTGCTGACCCGGCGTGTTGTCGCCGCCTGCGGCGCGTTGCTGCTCGTCGTCGCCGTACTGTTGCACTCGATGGGACGCGAAGTGCTCAGCGACTCGGGCCTGGGCTTGTGGACCGGCGCCTGGAGCACCAACACCTCGCAGTGGATCGCCGATCCGTACTCGGCCTCGCACGTGCTGCACGGCATCTTCTTCTACTGGATGCTGCTGCCCGTGGGGCGTTGGCTGTCGGTCGGCCAGCGGCTGCTGGTGGCGTTGGCGGTCGAGTCGGGCTGGGAGCTGCTGGAAAACTCCCCGGCGGTCATCGAGCGTTATCGGGCCAACACCGCCTCGCTCGACTATTTTGGCGACAGCATTCTCAACTCAACGTGCGACATCCTCTGCGCGCTGGCCGGGTTCTGGCTCGCCTGGCGATTCGGCTGGAAGTGGATGATCGCGTTGATCGTGACCGTCGAGCTCCTGATGCTCTACTTCATCCGCGACAACCTGACGCTCAACATCCTGATGCTCATCCACCCCTCCGAAGCCATCAAGCAATGGCAAGTGGGCGGGTAGGTGGGGACGAGTAATGTCGATCACTCCGAGCAGGAAACGGTACATTCGCCGAGGCGGCCGGTTGTATGATTTACAGACTGGAAGAGCCGTCGACTGATTAGCAGCTGACGCGCGGTCCGCCGGGCATTGCATGGCGAACTCAGAACAGAATCAAGTTACCGCGGCGCTCGATTATCTGCGCAGCCACCGCCATTTTTTTGAGTTCGACGACCAGGAACGCGTCGTTAGGGTTTGCGTCGCTGACGCGGAAGATGTCGACGCGCTCGCGGCGCACATCAGCTCACTGCGAGACCTCGACGAGTTGTCGTTTTTTGGAACCCAACTCACTGATCATGCATTATCACGCCTGCGCAACCTGGTGAATCTGAAGGAATTGCGGCTGGAAGGCTCGGCGTTGACGCCGCTAGGGCTGGCGCACCTGAGCGCGATGCCCTCGCTTGAAGATCTCAACATCCGAGATGTGGGAACTCTCGGCCTGCAAGCGTTTGAAAGCCTTGCCCGCATTCCCAGCCTGCGGAAGCTGACATTAAGCAACGGCAGATTTTCCGATGCGGAGCTGTCGCCGCTGGCCCGCCTCGTCAACCTCGAGGAGCTGATACTGTCTGAAGCCGAGGAGGTCTGCGGCACGTTCTGCCATCAGTTGACCAAGTTGCGATCGCTGAAGAGTCTCAGCCTCGGCGAGCAGATCACCGATGAGGGGTTAGCGCGAATTGCCACGCTCTCGGGGTTGGTCGAGCTGTTTATAACAGGCCCTTTTACCGATGCCGGACTCGCCCATTGGCGCTCGCTACGGAACGTCAGAACCCTCGCGATTGACTCGGAGAGTGTCAGCGGCGAAGGCGTTGCCAACGTCGCCACGCTGGGGGAATTGAACCGTCTCTGGCTAAACACGCCGCGTCTCTCTGATGACGTCGTTGAAGCACTGCTTGGCTGTTCAGCGCTGGAGATGTTGATGATCACTAGCTCGAGTCTCTCGGAAGCCGGATTGCAAAAGCTGCGCGCCGGATTGCCTAAATGCTCAGTTCATGATCCTTCGACAAATGATTCACTCCGGCTTGAATCGTCCGTCGAGCACGTCGGCGCAGAATTAGAGCGATTGGATACCAACACGCCTTTCTTGCAGTTGCTTGCCAAGGCCTGTGATCTCGATCTTGTTGAGGGCACGTTCACGAAGATTCACGAACGCTACAACCATCGCATTGATGCGACACGGTATTCGCCGGAGGAAAGCGTCATCATGCTCGTCTGGCATTCCGCCTGTTGCATCAACTTTGCCGGGTTCGAATATCTGTTCGTGAGCACAATCCCCGGCGACTCGGATTTCGGTAGCACGGCCGAGGCCTATAAGACGGTGGGCCTGGACCGAGATTTCGCAGCCTTTCAGCAGGCGTTTGCCCTGTTTCCGCTTGGCGTCCTCCCAGATGATCCAGTTGCGCGATACCAGCTCTTTCAAGGCTCGAATCAAACGGCCCGCGACCAGATCAATCAAGGATTCCAGCGGCGCGGCTACGACGGCTCGCGAGAGAAAAAACTGGCGGAGTTCATTCGCAAAAACGCCGCGCGGCTCGGCGATTTGGACGATGTGTCGTGAGGCCTACACCGGGCAGGTAGCCGGCAAGTACTTCAATTCACGTTTCTCCAGACACCACGTCGTTCCTGACTGTTCACCAGCGATACACTTCAGTCATCAAAAAAGCCCCTCGTCGCAACTGTCATTGCGACGAGGGGCTTTAGATGTGCTCCCTGTTGGACTTGAACCAACAACCCTCTGATTAAGAGTCAGATGCTCTGCCAATTGAGCTAAGGGAGCCGAAATGAAAATCGGCCCGCAGGCCGTTCGCGTTCATCGTACCCTATGCACAGGCTACGGCAAGGGGGCCGGCCGTTTTTTGTCCCCCGCTCCAGCATTCGCCGTGCGTCGCGCGGGCCGCCGGACCGAAAAACGGGCTCGAAAGGCCGCGGGGCCAGCTGGCCTGTGCCGCTAGCGGGGCCGGGTAGGCCACGCATCCGCCGCGCTCCCTTCACTCTTCGTCGGTGTGCATGCCGAGCTGACGCATCTTGCGGTACAGGTTCGAGCGGTGCAGACCCATCTGCTTGGCCGCTTCGCTCATGTTGCCCCGCGCCCGGTCGATGTGCTGCTTGATGTAGTCGATCTGAAAGTGATCGGTCGCTTGCGCCAGCGGCAGGTCGCTGGGCACGGTCGTGGCCGCCTCGCCCGCGGGAGCCAGAATGAACGCCAGGTCCTCGGCCTCGATCCGGTCACCCGTCGACAAGTAGGCCAGCCGCTCCATCAGGTTCCGCAGCTCGCGAATGTTGCCCGGCCAGCTATGCGCTTGCAGCCGGTGCCGGGCCGTGGCCGAAAACTTGAGCGGCTTGCGATGCGCCTTGCGACAAAAGTCGACCAGAAAGTGCTCGGCCAACAGCAGCACGTCGTCGCCCCGCTGCCGCAGCGGGGGCAGATCGAGCGTCACCACGTTGAGGCGAAAGTACAAGTCCTGCCGAAAACGCTTCTGCCGCACCATCTCGGCCAGGTTCTGATTCGTGGCCGCGATCACCCGGGCATCGGTATGAATTGGCTTCGAGCCGCCCACCCGCACGACGATCTTCTCTTCGAGCACGCGCAGCAGCTTGGCCTGTCCGCTCAGGCTGAGCTCGCCGATTTCGTCGAGAAACAACGTGCCCCCCGAAGCCAGCTCGAACTTGCCCTGGCGGCTTTCGTGGGCATCGGTGAAGGCGCCTTTCTCGTGGCCGAACAGCTCGCTTTCCAGCAGCGTTTCGGTAATCGCGGCGCAGTTGACGGCGATGAACGGTTCGTCGCGCCGGCGGCTCAGATAGTGAATCGACTGGCTGACCACTTCCTTGCCGGTGCCGTTTTCGCCGAGAATCAGAATCGCCAGATCGGTATCGGCCACGCGGCGAATCGTCGAGCGCAGCGCCTCGATGGCCGGGCTCTGCCCCACCAGTCGCACGTCTTGCGCCGCTTGCTCCACGATGTGCCGGTGGCGCGAGAGCAACTGCTCGAACTGCTGGGTGTTCTCCAGGGCGATCGCCGCATGCGCGGCCAGCTCGACGAGCGCCGCCTCGTCGTCGGCGGTAAAATCGCCCGTGAGTTTGTTGATCACTTCGAAGGCGCCAAACAGCTCCCCCTTCGCCCCGCGCAGCGGAACGCACAGCAGCGTGCGGGTCTGGTAGCCCAGCTCCTGGTCGACGCGGCGATTGATCGACGTTTGATCGGACGAGTCGATACGGCGCGTCTCGCCGGTCAGCACGACTTGTCCCACCACGCCCGAGTCGTCGGGAATGCGCAGCTCGTTGCCTTCGACTCCCAGCGCCGGCCGGCCGACGAGCGTATGGCTGGGCCGATCCCAGAGAAAGATGCTGGCCCGATCGGCCTTGAGCCGCCGCGTGGCCGCTTCGGCCATTTGCGTCAGCAGCGGCTCCATTTCATTCGTCTGATTCCATTGGCTGGCGATCGCCAATATGGCTTCGAGCCGGTCGATGCGCTGCCGCTGCGCCTCGCGGCCGCGCACTTCGTCGAGCGCGGTGCGCACAACGCTGGCCAGCGCCGTGGCCGTTTCGATCGCCGCGTTGCGCCGCCCGCTACGGGTCTGAAAGACAATCACTTCGCGCGAACCTTCGCGCGGCGCCAGCGGACTGGCGATCCACTGGGCATCGGCCACCGTGGCGTCGCGGTCGAGTGCTTCGGCCAATAGCGGCGCAGGCAGCGCACGGGCCGGGCCGCTCGAGGCGATCACCTGCCACTGCCCGCCGTCTAACGTGGCCACGCTGGCAAATTCGGCGGCCAGCGGCGCGAGCGTGCGCGGCAGGGCGCTGGCCAGCAGCGCTGCGGGCGAAGCGGCCTTGGCCGCCAGGTAGAACAAGTCGGCCGCCACGCCGCCCAACTCGGGCTGCAGCCGCCAGTCGGGCGTCAGCGCGGCTGCGCCCAAAGTATTTTCCGCACGCGACTTGGGATTGAACGACTGCATCGGAATGGAAGCTCGGACGGCCCTGTCATCAATGCGACGGCATGTCGCAAAACAGCCACATTTAAGTCTAGGCCGTTGACGTCAAAATGACAACGCATGGGCCGACAAACCTCGAGAAAACGCGGGGAATGCTGGCGCGGACAGTCGAACTGCGACCGGCAAAGTCGGCCGCAAGGGACCGAAGTTGAGCATTTTGCCGCAACTCGTTATGTTTCCGGTTTGCCCGCCCGCAGCCTGCGCGGCGGAATCGGCCAGGAAAGGAGACCCGGAATGGGCTTATTCGACGGCAAGCGCGGTTTGATTCTCGGAGTGGCCAACGACCATTCGATTGCCTGGGCCATTGCCCAGCACATTATGGCCGAGGGGGGCGAGTGCGGATTCACCCATCTGCCCGACCGGCCCGACGACGAGCGACAGCGCAACCGCCGCCGCGTCGCCTTGCTGACCGATCCGGCGCCGAACGCCAAGTTTCTGGTGCCGCTCGACGTGAGCAACGACGAGCAGATCAAGTCGGTCATGGAGCACACGGCCAAGGAGTTCGGCAAGATCGACTTCCTGCTGCACGCCATCGCGTTCGCCTCGATGGAGGACCTGAAGCGCGACACGATCG
>CAZPED010000252.1:0-5978 GCA_964585335.1 uncultured Planctomycetaceae bacterium
GTGGGCGACGACGGCACGTTTTCCGGCTTGCAGGTGCTCGGCAATTGCCCCGTCGTCAGGAGCCAGCGAAAACAACACCAGCTGACCTTCGCACTTCTCGACGATGTGCGCACCCAGCGGCTCGCCAGCCGGCATCACCAGGTAGCCATCGCGCAGAACGACGTCGCTGACCGTGCGATGGACCATCACCTGTTTCTCGGGCGTGTCCCACTCGGCGACGTCGAGCCGAATTCCCGCGCCAACTGACGTGAGCACCGCGACCTGACAGCGGTCGAAACCAACGCCTTCCTCGGCCATGAGGTGGACCGAGGTCTCGCAAACGACGGCTTCGACCGTCGGATTCATCAGCAGTGTCTGCGTTGTGGCCGCGCCGCGACCGTCAGCCTTGTCGATCAGCTTGTCGCCCACCGTCGTGCCGGCCGCGCCGGCCAATCCCACGTTCATTCCACTGGCGGTCATCGCCCGCGCGATTCGCGCCGAGGTTTCCGCGGCGTCGCTTTCGCCGACGACGGCGACAATTGGAATTCGACCGGTCAGCCCTTCGGGATACAGCGTGGCCACGATGGCTTCGGCCACGGGGCGCGGCTGCCCCTGCTCGGGTGCGGTGTGCATTTGCAGGCCGGGCCCGGCATTCACTTCGATGATCACGCCCCCCTGCTCTTCCAGCGGACGGCTGATATCGCGGGCAATGATGTCGATGCCCGCGACGTCGAGCATCAACACCTTGGCGGCCATTTCAACGTTGGCACGCACGCTCGGATGCACTTCGTCGGTGACGTCGACCGCCAGATTGCCGTTGCGCTGAATCATCACGCGCTGGTCGAGCTGGGGAATCGAGTCGGGCATGAAGCCTTCGCTTTCGAGCGTCAGTAGCACCGTCGGATCGAACTCGATAATCGCCAGCGGAAAGGAGCCGTCCTTGCCGCGGCGCGGGTCGCTGTTCAATTGCGACTGCACGAGTTCGAAGATCGTTTGTCGCCCATCGCCGACGACATATGCCGGATTGCCCCGGGTTGCCGCGGTAAAGCGGCCGCCCACGACCAGCAAGCGGTGCTCGGCCCCTTGGGCCAGCTGTTCGACCATTACGCCATTGCCCTGCGGCAAAGCGAATTCGTAGGCCGCCTCGATCTGCTCGCGCCCCGAGATACCGATGACGACGCCATTTCCATAGTTCGCGTCCTTCGGCTTGACCACGACTGGCGTGCCAACGGCTTGAGCCGCTGCCCAGGCGTCGGTCGGACTGGTGACAAGCCGCCCCTTGGCGACGGGCACGCCGGCCGAGCGCAGAAAGTCCTTGGTCACTTGCTTGTCGTCAGAAATTGCCTCGGCCACCGCGCCCGTGCGGTCCGTGGCCGAGCGATGGATGCGGTGCTGTTTGACGCCCTGGCCCAGCAGCACCAGGCTGGCATCGTTCAAGCGGCGCACCGGAATGCCGCGTGCCTTGGCCGCCAAGGCCATGGCTTGCGTGGTGGGACCCATCCGGGCATCATCGGCCAATCGCCGGAGCCGGGCGATCTCCTGTTTAACGTCGAACGGCTGGTCGTGCACGGCGGCCAGGCACAGCCGCCGGCCCAGCTCCAAGGCGGCCCGGCCAATCGCTTCTTCCTCGTAGCGAAACGCCACGCGGACCAGTCCTTCGGTCGTCGTTTCGCGCGCGCGGCCGAAGCCCACCTGCGACCCGGCTTGCGTTTGCAGTTCGAGCGTGACGTGCTCGAGAATGTGGGCCAGGTACGTGCCCCGCCGCAAACGCTCGAAGAATCCGCCCCGCGTGCCGATGCTGCACTCGTGCTCGATCATGCCCGGCAGCCAGGTCATCACCCGATCGTTGAAACCGGGCATCTCGTTGGAAGGGGAGTCTTTCAGATCGCCCAGATCGACCCAGGCTTCGAGCACGGGATGCTTGGACCAGATGTTTGGCCCGCGCATGACGAGAATCTTGCGAAATTCCATGACGACTCGTGAGGGTAGCTTCGTGTCGGCGTGTGTCTAGGGAACGTATTCAAATCGTGGGTGGCCGGGGCAGGTGAGCTGCTCAATCGCCGTGCGGCAGCACGGGACTGGCCGCTGTGAGGCGAAGCCCTCGTACGCTTTTTCGGACACGACCGAGCGATGCGGAGGGGCGGCGAGGCCTTCCCTGGCGCGTCAAACGATCTCGACTGCATGTCGCCTCAAGTATATATCTTCTAAAATATTGAGGCCAGAACCCCTTGCCCGGGCTACCCGCCTTGCAGGGCTTGCCAGGGCGACGCGAGGCGCGTACCGAGGCATGTCTCTCGGCTGGCTGGCAATTTGGTTAAATCCCCACGACGACAGGAGCGTCTTTCCTTGCACGATTCGCTTGACGACGGCCAGCGGGTACCTGCTCTCTGGCACGAGGCCATCTCGCGCGAGCTGGAGCCCGACGAATCGGTCGTCGCCTGGTTTCTTCCCGACTTGAACCAGGAGCTGCGCTACGCCGAAAGCGTGCTGGTGCTGACCGACCGGCGGTTGTTGAGCTTCACGCCGGCCTCGCCCGCCACGCCGCGCGGCGTCGGCCTGCCGGGCGAGATCGCCTCGTGGCCGCTGGCCGACGTTTCGGGCCTGAAGACGCGCGACCGCTCGGGTCTTGGCACGCTGGAGCTCGAGGGACCCAACGGCCAGCTGGCTCAGTGGCGATACACGGTGGGCCGCGCCACGGCCGCACACCGGTTGGCCCAGCGCTACGAAAACCTGGCGCGCGGCGCCAGCGAAGACGACGAATCGTGGCTCGAAGCCAACCGCGAAGGCGAGCCGCGGCTGACCTCGCGATCCGCCGGTGCCCTGCTCCGCCTATTCAAATTTGCCCGCGGCCGCGCGGGACTGCTCAGCCTGGGCTTTCTGCTCACGCTCTGCGCCACGGCCTCGGGGCTGGTCCCGCCGTACCTGACGATGCCGCTGACCGAGGTGCTGATCGAGCTCGATCCGCAGGTCGAAGGCCAACTGATGCAAGTGGCCGGTTACCTGGCAGCCATTGCCGGCTTTGCCGTGCTCACCTGGATGCTCACCTGGGCCCAGGGACTGGTCATGGCCTGGGCCAGCGAGCGCATCAGCTCCGACCTGCGGAATCACACCTACGCGCACTTGCAGCGCCTGTCGCTCGAATTCTTCGGCGGCAAGCGCACCGGCGACCTGATCTCGCGAATCAGTACCGATACGGAGCGCATCTGCTACTTCCTGTCCGACAACATGGTCGATTTCACGACCGACGTGCTGATGATCATCGGCACGTCCGTGATTCTGCTCTGGATCGACCCAATGCTGGCGCTCGCGGCGCTGCTGCCGTTCCCGATCATCGGCTGGCTGGTGTATTACGCGCGCAACCACATGCAGCACGGCTTCCAGCGGGGTGGCCGGGCTTGGGACAACATGACCAGCATTCTGGCCGATACGATTCCCGGCATCCGCGTGGTCAAAGCCTTCGCCCAGGAGAAGCGCGAAGTCCAGCGCTTTGCCAAAGCCAACGATCGCATCGTCGCCGCCAACGACCGCGTGAACCTGGTTTGGACGTTCTTCTGGCCGATGATCGTCCTGCTCAACCAGTTCGGACTGCTGATCGTGTGGGCCGTGGGCGCCTGGCTGATCTACAACGGGCGAATCACGTTCGCCGTGCTCAATATGTTCCTGGCCTACATCGTGCGCTTTTACACGCGGCTGGAATCGATGAGCCGGATGTTCTCGGCCACGCAGCGCGCGGCCGTGGGCGCGCAGCGAATCTTCGAAATTCTCGACCGCGTGCCCAGCGTGGCCGAGCCCGAGCGGCCAGTGCATCCCGGCAAGATCGAAGGTCTGATCGAACTGCGCAACGTGGGCTTCCGGCACGGTAACCGCACCGTGATCGAAAACCTGAACCTGACCATTCGGCCCCGGGAGATGATCGGGCTGGTTGGGCCCAGCGGCGCCGGCAAGAGCACGCTGGTCAACCTGGTGTGCCGTTTCTACGACGTGGGCCAAGGGGCCATCCTGGTCGACGGTACCGACATTCGCTCGTTCCCCGTGGAAGAATACCGCCGGCACATCGGCGTCGTGCTGCAAGACCCTTTCTTGTTCTACGGCACCGTGGCCGAAAACATCGCCTACGGCCGCCCCGATGCTGCGCGCGACGAGATCGTGGCCGCGGCCAAGGCGGCCCGCGCGCACGAATTCATCCTGCGGTTGCCGCTCGGTTACGACTCGCTGGTGGGCGAACGCGGCCAGTCCCTCTCGGGGGGCGAACGCCAGCGAATTTCGATTGCGCGGGCGCTCTTGATCGACCCGCGAATTCTGATTCTGGACGAAGCCACATCGAGCGTCGACACGGAAACGGAACGCGAGATTCAATTGGCGCTCGATAACCTGGTGCAAGGCCGCACGACGATTGCCATCGCGCATCGTCTGAGCACGCTGCGCAAGGCCGACCGACTGGTCGTGCTCGACCATGGACGCATTGCCGAAATCGGCCAGCACGCCGAGTTGGTCCAGCGCAATGGCGTCTATGCCCGCCTGCACAAGGCGCAGCAAGAACACTTGGCCGACCAGTAAGGCCATCTGGCGGCGCTTTTGGAATGCGCCATGGCCGGTCTCAAGACGGCGGCCGCAGCCGCTGGGTCGCCAGAAACTCGATGGGCAGCGTCGAATGACCGTCGAGCGCCAGTTGACTCAGCGCCTCGCCAAGGACGCAGGTGAACTTAAAGCCATGCCCTGACAGGCCCGCTGCGAAGACGACTTGCGGATGCACCGGATGACGATCGACCAGGAAATGGGCGTCGGGGGTCATCGTATACATGCAGACGGTGTGATTCGTGCATTCGGCCGTCGCTTCGGCCAGGTGCCGGGTAACAAAGTCGGCCACTTGCTGCTGGTCGCCAGCATCCACCTCGCGGGCAACCAGCAGCGGATCTTCGACAATCGCGCCGCCAGTGTGCTGGGCGACTTTGACGCCCAACGGGTCGAGCTGCGGCACGCCATAAAAGCAGCCTTGTGGCAAGTCGAACAGAAACCCCGGACAACCAAAATCGGGCCGGTACGCGTCGCTGCGGGTGCGAAACCAATAGAGCGGCTTGCGACGCACTTCCAGCGGAATGCCTAGCCCAGCCAGCAACTGGCTCGCCCAGGCGCCAGCGGCAATCACCAACCGATCGGCCCGGTAGCGCATCCGCTCGGTCTCGACGACGACGCCATGCTGCTCGACGCGCCAGCCACGAATCGCCTCGCCCGTGTGTAACGTGGCGCCCAAATCGACGGCCAGCTCCGCATGCGCGCGGACAGCCCGTTCGACGAGCAAGTAACCCGCGCGGCGTTCGAAGATCGCCTGGTAGTCGTCGGGCATGGCAAAGGCCGGGAACCGCTCCATGGCCTGACGCCCCGTCAGTTCGTCGATCGGCAGCCGGTGCTCGCGGGCACTACGGCGGACGCCGGAAAGGACTTCGCTATCGGCAGGCCCAACCTGGATCAATCCCACCTGGTGATAAAGCGTTTCGCCGCGCTGCTCTTCTAGTTCGCGCCACAGCTCGAAGGCCCGCTGCACGAGCGGCACGTAGTCGGGATGTTCGTAGTAGGCCTGGCGAATCAGCCGGCTTTGACCGTGCGAGCTGCCGCGGTCGTGGGCCGTGGCGAACCGATCGATGCCCAACACGCGTGCCCCGCGCTTGGCCAAATGATAAAGTGCCGCGCTGCCAACGCCGCCGACGCCCAGAACGATCACGTCGTAGTGCACCATGTTCCAGCTACCTGAGCGATTCCAGGGGTCGCAACCGCATGGCCGAGAGGGCGGGCAGAACGCCCCCCAGGGCTCCCATGCTGACCGCCAGCAGCATGCCTGTGAGCAAGGTGTCGGCGCCAATCACTAGTTCGAGCACCACGAATTTGCCACCGCCACCGCCGCTGGAGCTGACAATGCTGGTGGCCGTCCAGCCGTTTTTCAGGTAGCCGATCGCGCAGCCCAGTAAACCGCCGGCGAGCGCCAGCGCGCCCGATTCGAGAAA
>CAZPED010000253.1:0-5975 GCA_964585335.1 uncultured Planctomycetaceae bacterium
GTATGCAAATGCCGCTGTTCGAAATCGAGACTGACGCTCATATCATCATCACCTGGGCCAGCGACGAAGACGCCGCCGCCGGCGTGGTTAGCGAGGCCTATCCGAGCGACCGGGTGATTCGGCTCACCAAGCGTCCTCGCGATACCTGGGTGATCTCGAAGTCCGCCCTGGGCATTACGAGCCAATCGGACGTGTGCTCGACGGCTCGCGACTGCTTGTCGAAGGCCGCCGGCGACAAAGTGCACGCCATTCGACTGTACATGCACGAAACCGGCACCGACCTGGAGCGTGCTCGGAAGGTGATCGAATCGAACATGGTCATGGGATGGTAATCGCGCCGTTCCATCGCGGCGGCGTCTGACGGACCTTTCGTCCGTGCCCCTTCGCCGGATTGACAGTCGGCTCGCCGGCAGTCTATCGTAAGCCGGTGAGCTTGGCTGTCTCGGCAAGTTCTTGGGGGTTCGGACCTTGCGTGCCTTTTGCTGCATTTCGGCCGTGCTCTTCACAGCCTTGGCTGGGTGGTCGCTGGCCGACGAACCCCTTGAGTTCGAGCGGCATGTCGCCCCCACGCTGATTCGCTCGTGCCTCGGCTGCCACAACGGCAGCGATCCGGCCGGCGGCCTAAACTTGACCAGCCGCGCCACGGCGCTTCATGGGGGCGATAGCGGAACCGCTGCCCTCGTACCCGGACAAGCCGCTGTCAGCCCGTTGGTCGAGCGCATTCGCTCCGGAGAAATGCCCCCCGCGGGCAAAGGGGCAAAGCCCAGCGATTCGGACGTGGCCCGGCTCGAGGCCTGGATCAACCGCGGGGCCTCCTGGCCGTCCGAACGAGTTCTCAGCGCGGATGAATTCACCAGCGATAGCCGCGCCGGTCGCGACTGGTGGTCGCTGACTCCCATTGTTCGTCCCGAAGTGCCGCAAAGCCGCTTTGCCGACCGGGCGCGCAACCCGATCGATGCGTTCGTGTTCCACCGCCTCGAATCCGTCGCGCTGGAGCCCTCGGAAGAAGCCGAGCGGGCGACACTGATTCGGCGGCTAAGCCTGGACGTGCACGGCTTGCCGCCAACGCCTGAGGAAATCGCGGCGTTCGTCGCCGATCCCTCGCCCGACGCCTACGAACGGCTGGTCGATCGGCTGTTGGCTTCGCCGCGGTTTGGCGAGCGCTGGGCGCGGCACTGGCTGGACGTGGTGCGCTTTGGCGAAAGCAACGGTTACGAGACAAACACGGCCCGCGATAATGCCTGGCCCTATCGCGACTGGGTCATCAATGCCCTGAATACGGACATGTCGCTGGCCGACTTTGCGCTGGCCCAGTTGGCGGGCGACCAGATCGGCCAGGACGCCGCGACCGGATTTCTCGTCGGCGGCGCCCACGACACGGTTGGCAGCCCCGACATCGAACTGACGCTAACTCAGCGGATGAACGACCTGGACGACATGCTGACCACGACGGCCGGCGCGTTTCTGGGACTCACGATTGGCTGCGCTCGCTGCCACGACCACAAGTTCGATCCGCTGTCGCAGCGCGATTACTACGGGCTGCAGGCCATGCTGGCTGGCGTGCGGCACGGCGAGCGCGAGCTGCGCGGTCCCGATTGGCAACGCCGTGACGACGAGCGGCGCCAAATGGGGCAGCGTCGCGCGGAACTGGCCCGGCAGATTCAATCGCTCTGGGCAGCCCATCAACCGCTGGCCCGCGTCGACGGTGTCGCCGAGGGGCCTTTGCGACCTGCCCCTAATGCCCGCCTGAACGTCGATCGGTTCGAGCCCCGCGAGGCGCGGATGCTGCGGTTCACGATTCTGGCGACGAGCCAGGTGGAACCGTGCCTGGACGAACTGGAGATCTTTACCGCGGGCGAGCAGCCGCGCAACGTGGCCTTGGCCAGCACCGGCGCCAAGGCGAGCGCCTCGAGCGTGTTTGCCAACGGTACGAACGACCTGCACCGCTTGGAGCATGTTCACGACGGTCGCTACGGCAATCCGCAAAGCTGGATTTCAGCCGAGCCAGGCGCCGGATGGGTCCAAATCGAATGGCCTGAGCCCGCCACGATCGATCGCGTGGTTTGGGCTCGCGACCGCGACGGCGCGTTCGCCGACCGCGTGCCAACGCGCTACAAAATCGAAACCAGCTTGGACGGCAGCGCGTGGCACGTCGTGGCCACGAGCGACGACCGGACGCCCTATGATCCGAAATCCAAACCTCAGGGCGAGACGTTGCAGGCAGGGCTAGATAGCGATGCCGCGGAACAGCTGAGCCGGTTGCAGGCCGAACTCGCAGCGGTCAACGAGAGTCTGGCCGCGCTAGCGCCTAAGAAGTCGTATCTGGGAACTTTTGCCCAGCCGGAAGCCACGCATTTGCTCTATCGGGGCGAAGCCATGCAACGGCGCGACGCGGTCTCGCCAGCGACTTTGGCCGCCGTTGCTCCCCGGGTAGCCCTGGCTGACGACGCGCCCGAAGCCCAGCGCCGGCTGGCACTGGGCCGCTGGATTGGCAGCCCGCTGAATCCGCTGCCGTCGCGCGTCATGGTCAACCGCATCTGGCACTATCATTTTGGCCAAGGGTTGGTACGGACGCCCAGCGACTTCGGCTGGGGCGGCGGTCAGCCGTCGCATCGGGAGCTGCTTGACTATCTGGCCGCCGAGCTGCAGGCCGAAGGCGGGCACCCCCAAGCCATTCACCGGATGATTCTGCTTTCGAGCGTCTACCGGCAGTCGAGCCGGCATCGTCCAGAAGCCGCGGCCAAGGACGCGCTCAGCCAGTTGCTCTGGAGGTTTGCGCCGCGGCGGCTCGAAGCCGAGGCAATTCGCGATTCGATGTTAGCCGTCAGCAACGTCATCGACTTGCGGATGGGTGGGCCCGGGTACGACGCGTTCGAACCGAACACCAATTACGTCAAGGTCTACACGCCCAAACGATCGTTCGGGCCGGCGGAGTGGCGGCGAATGGTCTACCAGCACAAACCGCGGATGCGGCAGGACGGTACCTTCGGCGAGTTCGATTGCCCCGATTCCAGCCAGGCGATGGCCCGGCGCAACGTTTCGACGACCGCGCTCCAAGCCCTCAATTTGCTGAACAGCCCATTTGCGGTGCAGCAGGCAGAATTGCTCGCCAGTCGCTTGGAGCATGAGGCCGGCGGCGACCGCGCCGCCCGGGTTCAGCGCGCGTTCTGGCTATGTTTTGGCAGAGCGGCCGACGCGGAAGAAGCCGCTTGGGCAACAACGCTGATCGACGAAGCGGGCACACCGGCACTGTGCCGTGCCCTGCTCAACGCCAACGAATTCCTTTACGTGCATTAGCATCGGACCGGTGACCACCCAGACACGATTCTGGCAACCAAGCATGACCAGCCACCCTGACCAAACCTCACTGTCGCATGCTGGTCGCCGCTTGCTTGATCGACGCGGCTTTCTGGCCAGTGCCAGTGGCGGATTGAGCGGCATTGCCCTGACCAGCCTGCTCGCACAGGACCGCCTGCTGGCCAATTCCGAGTCGACTCCGATCCGCCCGGCGATCGATCCTCAGGCCCCACTTCGGGCGCGGCCGGCTCACTTCGCGGCCAAGGCCAGGCGGGTGTTGATGATCTTTTGTTCGGGGGCTTGCAGCCACCTCGACACCTGGGACTACAAGCCCGAGCTTATTAAGCGGCACAATTCGCCGATGCCGGGTTCAGACAAGCTCGTGACCTTTCAAGGCAAGTCGGGCAACTTGATCAAGAGTCCCTGGGAGTTCAAACCGCGAGGCGAGAGCGGCAAATACGTCTCCGACCTGCTGCCCAACCTGGCAGAGTTGGCCGACGAAATGTGTTTCATCCACTCGATGACCTCGAAGATCAACACGCACGGCCCGGGCGAGAACTTCATGAGCACGGGCTTCACCGTCGAGGGCTATCCGAGCGCCGGTGCGTGGGTCTCGTATGCGTTGGGCAGCGAGTGCGACAATTTGCCGGCGTATGTGGCCATTCCCGACCCGCGGGGCGTGCCGCAAGCCGGACCGAGCAATTGGTCGAGTGGCTTCTTGCCGGCCGTATTTCAAGGCACGGCCTTTAATGCCGGATCGCCAATCGCCAACTTGAATTCTCCAGGCGGCATTTCCCGCCGCGGTGAGGATTCGACGCGAGACTTCCTCAAGCGTCTCAACGAACGGCATCTGGCGCGCAATCCTGGCGATAGCGAATTGGCGGCCAGGATCGCCAGCTATGAACTGGCGGCGCGGCTGCAACTGAGCGCGCCCGAGGTGAGCGATCTGTCAGGCGAAACCGCGGCGACCCACGAGAGCTATGGCACCGGGGATGCCAACGCCAACAAGGCCGGCTTCGCTCGCAATTGCCTGTTAGCCCGCCGGCTACTCGAGCGCGGCGTGCGATTCGTGCAGTTGTTCAATGGCGCCTATGCGATGGGCGAGGGCGTGGGCAACTGGGATGGCCACAAGATGCTGAAGTCGCAGTACGAGGTCCACGCTCCGATACTCGATCAGCCGGCCGCGGCACTGCTCAAGGACTTGAAGGCGCGTGGCTTGCTCGACGACACCCTGGTCGTTTGGACCACCGAGTTTGGCCGCATGCCCACGTTCCAGGCTGGGGCGAATGGCCGCGACCACAATCCCAAAGGATTCACCGTTTGGTTGGCCGGAGCCGGAGTCAAGCGGGCCCATAGCTACGGTGCGACCGACGAATTCGGCTATCAGGCCGTCGAGAATCCATCGAGCGTGTACGAGTTACACGCGACGATTTTGCACTTGCTCGGACTCGACCACGAGCGTTTGAGTTACTATCACAACGGCACCGAGCAGCGGCTGACATTCGTTCATGGCCGCGTTATCGGCGACGTGCTGGCCTGACAGGCCCGGCAGCACTCTTAGTAGCTGCCTTGCGCTGCGCCGTAGCTCGCCGCCGGCTGAGCATAAGGGTCGGCCGAAGCACCGGCGGAACCCATGGGCTGTCCGTAACGATCGGTCGCAGGCGCGGCCGAGCTGGGGGCAGCGGCCGGCAAGTCATAGTCGCGAGTCCCGCCGGGGCGGTAGTGAGGATCGCGCCGCGGCTGACCCGCGGTGGCGGCAGGCGCACCCTCTGAATAGGCCGATGCGGCGGCCGGCGGGTTGTAGCCAGTGTTACCCGGATCGTATCCCGTGTTGCCCGGCTGGTAGCGGTCGCTACTCGGAGCCGCGGCGTAACGGTCGGCGGCGGCCTGCTCGGGCTGCGCGGCCGGACTGGCGGCAGGCGTCTCAGAGGTCGTCGGATAGCTCACGTTTGTGTACGGATCGGCGCCGCTCGGGCTGGCCGGCGGAGCATAACCGCTGGAGGGCGAATTGGCCCCTGCGCTGGTCGCCGGATATGCCTGGGCGTGCGAGTCGCCGGCGGGCTGTTGCGTGTAGGGATCGGCGGCCGGAGCCTGATACTGACCGGCCGGGGTTACTTGGGCATCGGCGGCGCCCGGGTGGGCCGCTGGTGCATATTGATCGCTATATGGCCCGTTTTGCGCCATCGCGGCGCCGCCGGCCGGAGCCCCGTAGCCTTGGGCTTGGGCAACCTGGTTGGCGGCGCCGGGGGCATTGCTGTATCCGGCCATCTGGTCGGGGTAGCCGGTCGCCGGGTAGCCGCCGCTCACCTCGGGGGCCGCGGTCTGCGGTGCCCCTTGCGCTGTGTTGCCAAAGGCTGGAGCATTGGCGCTGGCAGAGGGCAACTGCGGGCCGCTCGACGCGCCATAGGTCGCCGTGCTTTTCTTACCCCAGCTCCAAGGCGAAAGGCTGGCGCCGCTCCGACACCCGCAAAGTGCCATGACCGTGGCTGCAACTAACGCACCTTGAATGGTACTCGCTCGCATTGCGCACGTGCCCTTCTGAATAGGCTTCGAGAAGGGGAACGCCAGGGCAAAGCTCCATGCGCCCGGGCAAATCCTCTTCCCTGAGGATCGTTAAATTGTTCGTGAGAGCCGCGAGAACGATGCCATCCGCCCGGGGCAACTACGTCAGCCCGATT
>CAZPED010000254.1:0-5965 GCA_964585335.1 uncultured Planctomycetaceae bacterium
TCGGGCGTGTCGTACGTGCTCGAAAACCGCGAAGTGATGAAGCGGACGTTTCCGCAAATCTTCGACGGCTTGTCGATCCTGCCCGTGGAGGACTATCCCGAGCAGCTGCTGAAGATGCTGCAACACATCGCGCCGGCGGGAGTCGAAGACCCGAATGTCGTGGTGCTGACGCCGGGCATTTACAACTCGGCCTACTTCGAACACTGCTTCCTGGCCCAGCAGATGGGGGTCGAGCTGGTGCAAGGATCGGACCTGGTGGTGATGGACGGATACGTGTTCATGCGGACCACGCGCGGCTTCGAGCGGGTGGACGTGATCTACCGCCGCATCGACGACGACTTTCTCGACCCGCTCACGTTCCGGCCCGACTCGGCCCTGGGCGTGCCGGGCATCATCGACGTCTACCGGGCGGGCCGCGTGGCCCTGGCCAACGCGCCGGGCACCGGCATTGCCGACGACAAGGCCGTGTACGCTTACGTGCCGCAAATCATCAAGTACTACCTGGGCGAGGACATGATCCTCTCGAACGTGCCCACGTACGTCTGCGGCGACCCCAAGCAGTGCGAGCACGTGCTGGTCAATATCGACAAGCTGGTGATCAAGCCCACCAACGAATCGGGCGGCTATGGCATTCTGCTGGGGCCCAAGGCCTCGCGCGAAGAGCACGACAAGTACCGCGAGCTGATTCGGGCCAATCCGCGCAACTACGTGGCGCAGCCGATGCTGTCGCTGTCGCAAGTGCCCACGGTCGTGCACGACCACCTCGAGGGTCGGCACGTCGACTTGCGTCCCTACATCCTTTACGGCCAGGATATCTACGTGCTGCCAGGCGGCCTGACGCGCGTGGCCCTCAACAAGGGCTCGCTCGTGGTCAACTCGTCGCAAGGCGGGGGCAGCAAAGATACCTGGGTTTTGAAAAACGGCGTCCTGCGGTAAAGCGACTCACACATGCTCAGCCGAGTGGCGGATTCGATTTTTTGGATGAGCCGATACATCGAGCGGGCGGAAAACGTCGCTCGATTCATCGACGTCAATATGCACCTGGCCATGGAAGTGGGCTCCGAGGGAGTCGCCCCCGTCGACCAGTGGGCGCCGCTGGTCGTGACCACCGGCGACGACAAGCTGTTCACCGAGCTCTACGGCCAGCCCGACCAGCAAAAGGCGATCGAATTCCTCACCTTCGACGATCGCAACCCGAACTCGATTCTGTCGTGCCTGCGCATGGCCCGCGAGAACGCCCGCACGGTGCGCGAGATGATCTCCTCGTCGATGTGGGAGGAGCTGAACAAGTTTTACCTGACCGTGCGGGCCGCCAAGGGCACGGGCGTATTGATCGACTCGCCCTACGATTTCTTCCGCGAGGTGAAGCTGGCCAGCCACCTGCTGGAAGGCATCACCGTGGCCACGATGTCGCACGGCGAGGCCTGGCACTTTGCCCGCATGGGCCGGCTGCTCGAACGGGCCGACAAGACTTCGCGCATTCTCGACGTCAAATACTACGTGCTGCTGCCCAGCGCCAACGACGTGGGCACGCCGCTCGACACCGTGCAGTGGTCGGCGCTGCTCGATTCGGCCAGCGCCCTGGAAATGTATCGCAAGCGGTTCGGGCGGATCGCTACGGCCGACGTGGCCGACTTTTTGATCCTCGACCGCGAGTTTCCCCGCGCCATCCACTTTTGCCTGATCAAGTCCGAGGAATCGCTGCTGTCCATTACCGGCGGCGAGCGTGGGCGATTTCGCACCCAGGCCGAGAAACGTCTGGGCCGGCTGCGCTCCGAGCTCGACTATACCCAGATTGGCGAAATCATCGAGCAAGGACTACACGAGTTCATCGACAAATTTCAAGTACAATTGAACAAGGTTGGCGACGCGATTTACGAGACGTTCTTCGCATTGCAGCCAGTGACCCATCGTTCGCTGGCTACTCAGCAATAGGTACGCAAGGTCCAGCGCCGCCCTAGCGTCGTCCACGCGGCGGGCAGCCAGGCCTGAAACTGCATTTGGCGGCCCGCGGGCGGCGATTCTATAATTGCCCTTCGGCGGCAGTTGAACTACCAGCGTTGGGCGCTTCATCGGAATGAATCCTCTCGAGACCGTGTCCGCGAAACTCGCCGCCGAAAGTCTCTTTCGCGACTATCGCCCGCCCGCAGGCGTTTACGACGAGCTGCTCGACGCCAGCGGAGCGCCGCGGCCCCAATGGCGGCAGTTTGCTCAGTTGCTCGATGGGCTGGGCGCCCGCGAACTCGATCGCCGCTGGCAACAGGCCCGCCGGCTGATCGACGAAGACGGCATTACCTATAACGTGCACGGCGACCCGCAAGGGCTGAGCCGCCGCTGGGAACTCGACGCGCTGCCCCTGCTGATGCCCGTCGATCAGTGGACCAGCCTGTCGGCCGGGCTCGTGCAGCGTGCTCAACTGCTCAATGCGCTGCTGGCCGACATTTACGGCCCGCAGCGGCTACTGCGCGAGGGGCTGCTCCCGGCCGAATTGATCTTGGGCCACCCTGGCTTTCTCCGCTCCTGCCATGGCTGGGAGGTGCCGGGCCAGCGCCGGCTGCCGCTCTACGCGGCGCACCTCGCCCGCTCGCCCGACGGCGACTGGTGGGTCGTGGCCGATCGGACGCAAGCCCCCGTGGGCGCCGGCTACGCGGTGGAAAACCGGATCGTCATCTCGCGGATGATTCCGCATATCTTCCACCATTGCCAGGTGCAGCGGCTCGCCGGTTTCTTCATCACGCTCCGCGAAACGCTCAGCAAGCTCGCCGTGCGCTACCGCGGGCTGCCGCACACCGTGCTGCTCAGCCCCGGACCGTCGAGTCCCACATACTTCGAAGACTCTTACCTGGCCCGCTATCTGGGCTACACGCTGGTCGAGGGCGAAGACCTGACGGTTCGCGATAACCGAGTGTTTCTGAAAACACTGGGCGGACTGATCGACGTTGACGTCGTGCTCCGCCGCGTTCGCGACGACCAGGCCGATCCGCTCGAACTGTCCAGCACCTCGAGGTGGGGCGTGCCCGGCCTGGTGCATGCCGCGCGGCGGGGCAACGTGGCGGTGGCCAACTCGCTGGGCAGCGGGCTGCTCGAAGCGCCCGCGCTGATGGCCTTTTTGCCCGCCATTTGCCAGCGGCTGCTTGGCGAAGAGCTGCGGCTGCCGTCGGTCAAAACCTGGTGGTGCGGCGACCCGCAATCTCTGGGCTTCGTGCTGGCCAACTTCGACCACCTGGTGCTCCGCACCGCCAATCCCAGCGCGGCCAAACCCGTTCATGGGGCTTCGCTGAGCGCGTCGCAGCGCGGCGAGCTGATCAGCGAGATTCGCCAGCGACCCGAGCGTTACGTGGCCCAGGAACTGGTCGTGCGCTCAACGGCCCCGGTATGGAACGAGGGGACGTTGGTGCCAGGCCATCTGCTACTGCGCACGCTGGCTGTCGCCGCGGGCGACAGCTATCGCGTGATGCCCGGCGCGCTGGCGCACGTCAGTGCTTCGCCACCGATACTGGGCGAGTCGATGTTCGTGGGGCAGGGGAGCAAGGACGTTTGGGTGCTGGCCGATGGCCCTGTATCGCCCGTCACGCTGCTGCAACCGCCAGGCGTGCCGATCGCGCCGCGCCGTAGCGGCAACGACCTGCCCAGCCGCGTGGCCGACAATCTGTTCTGGTTGGGCCGGCATGTCGAGCGCTGCGAAGGCTCGGCCCGTTTGATGCGCAGCATTCTGATGCGGCTGATCAGCGAATCGGGACCCAGCCACGCCAGCTTGCTGGCCGTGCTGTTGCGGGCCACGGATCATGCCACTTCGCCGGGCGATACGAATCTGGGCGAGGCGGGCGAGTTCGATGCCCGGGTGATGTCGCTGCTGTTCGACCCGACCGACTCCGGCAGCCTGCGGTCGATGCTGGCCGCGCTCCAGCAAGGGGCGACGGCCGTGCGCGACCGCATTTCGCTCGACACCTGGCGCATTTTGCAGCGCATCGACGACGATTTCTCGCCGATTCATGCCCTGGGCGTCGTCTCGCTCAACGACGTCGTGGCGATGCTCAACCAGATGATTCTGAACTTCTCGGCCTTCAGCGGCGTGAGCATGGAGAACATGACCAGGGGGCCAGGCTGGCAATTCCTCGACCTGGGCCGCCGCATCGAGCGTGCGCTGTGGACCATGCACCTGCTGCGGCAAACGCTGGTCGTGCCCGACTTGAACGAGCACGCGGTGCTCGAAGCACTGCTGGAAATCTGCGATAGCTCGATGACCTACCGCAATCGCTATGCCACGAACTTGCAGCTTTCGCCGTTGCTCGATTTGCTGATGACCGACGAAACCAACCCGCGGGCGCTGGCCTACCAGCTGGCCGCGCTGTCGCACGGGGTCGACCATTTGCCCCGCCAACAGTCTGAGCCGCTCTTGACCAGCGAGCAGCGGCTGGTCATGGCGGTACACTCGACGGTGCGTCTGGCCGACGTCAATGCCTTGTCCGAGGCCGACGACAGCGGCCTGCGGCGCTCGCTCGACCATTTGCTCGAGCGCCTGGGCGAGCAACTTTGCGAGCTGGCCAACGTCATTTCGCACAAGTACCTGGTGCATGCCGGCCCGGCCCACCAGCTTTCCGACATCCATCGTTCCTGACACCCCCACGCCGGCCCACGCCACGCACGTTCGCCCAACCGCATGCGATATCAAATCGTTCACAGCACCGACTACTTTTACAGCCAGCCGGTGCCGTTGTGCCAGAACGAGGTGCACCTCAAGCCGCGCGGCACCTCGCGGCAAACCTGTTTGCGGCACCGGCTCGACGTGCACCCCACGCCGCACGGCATGGACGAGTGCGCCGATTACTTCGGCAATCACGTACACTTTTTCATCATTCAAGATCGGCACGACGAACTGTCGGTGACCGCTCAAAGCGAAGTGGAAATCGAACCGCGGCTGCCAATTGCTCCCGAGGCGACGCCCCCCTGGGAGGAAGTGCGCGACTTTCTCAAACGCGACCGATCGGCCGAAGCGTTCGACGCGCGGCAGTATGTTTTCGATTCGCCGCGCGCGGCGGCTTCCTCGATGCTGGCCGAACTGGCCGCCGACGCGTTCGCGCCCGGCAAGCCGTGGATGGCGGCCCTGCTCGAGCTGACGGCAATCATTCACCGCGAGTTCAAGTACGATCCGACGGCCACCACGGTGACCACGCCGCTCGACACCGTGCTCGAGCTGCGCCGCGGCGTCTGCCAGGATTTCGCTCACCTGCAAATTGGCTGTCTCCGCTCGCTGGGGTTGCCGGCCCGCTACATCAGCGGCTACTTGCTGACCACGCCGCCCCCCGGGCAGCCGCGCCTGGTCGGCGCCGATGCTTCGCACGCCTGGCTGTCGGCCTACTGCCCCGTGCTGGGGTGGATCGAGTTTGATCCGACCAACAACGCCGTGCCCAGCGAAGATCACATCACCGTGGCCTGGGGACGCGACTATGGCGACGTCTGCCCGATCAACGGCGTGTTCATCGGCGGCGGCCAGCACAATATGCGGGTTTCGGTCGACGTGCGTCCGGTCGAAGCTTAATGCCGCCGAAAACGGCCGGCTTTGCCAGCGGTGATTGATTGTCGGCAGTCTGGCCGTTATGCTCGGGCACGGGCCCAGGCAACTTCTGGCAGCCTTGCGCCCGCCCGCCGTGCACCTCGCCGCGCGTACCCACCCACGTTGAAAGGCTTCGACTCATGCGTTCTCAGTTCGCACGCCTGGCCGCCGTATTGGCCGCGACGACCCTGTTTGTGGCCGCAACTCGGGCCGACGAGAGCCGACCGCTGTTCGACGGCAAATCGCTCGACGGCTGGAAGCAGCGCGGCGGCGTGGCCAAGTATCGCGTCGAAGACGATTCGATCGTCGGCACCAGCGTGCCCAACACGGGCAATTCGTTCCTCTGCACGGACCGTGACTACGGCGACTTCATTCTCGATCTCGATTTCAAAGTGCATCCGAATTTGAACT
>CAZPED010000255.1:0-5922 GCA_964585335.1 uncultured Planctomycetaceae bacterium
TACGACCGTTGGCGTTGACGTCGTACTCCTTGTTTTCGCCAATCAGCGGGTTGAGCACGGCGTCGGCATTGTGGCCGGCTTTGCGCAGCGCTTCGAGGCCATACACCAGAGCGTACTCGTGGGCACGGTGCAGCGGGTTACGGGTCTGGAAAGCCACGGCCCGGTTCCAGCCCTTGCCGGCCAGCAGCTTGCGCACTTCGCGGGGCGAGAGCACGTATTTGCCGAACTTCGAGTCCTTGGGCTGCGGCAGCACGCGAATCTTGCCGCCCAGCAGGTGGGTCTTGTCGGCATCGCCCTTGAGGACCATGTCGGCGCCGGGGTGGTCGGTGCGCTCGGTCAGGTAAACGCTCTTCAGATAGCGCGGCTTGTCCCATTCGAACACGTCGCTGATTTCGAGCGTGGCCACGACGTTGCCGGCCGAGTTGGTCAGTGCCACGGTTTGGCCCGGCTTGAGCGTGGCGGCCAGGGCGCTGGTGACCGGCAGGGCGATGGGAATCGTCCAGGCGTAGAGCTTGCCGTTGTGCTCGATCACCGATTCGTCGAGCACGCGGTTGTACGTGGCCCGGTCCATCGGGCCGGTCAACGGGCTGAGCGCGCCGTCGCCAAACCGGTACACGGTCGACAAGTCGGCATCCGAGACCGGCACCTTGACCAGGCCGGCGGCAGCCGCCTTGAATGCGTCGATTTCGTTCGCACCGACAGTGCAGCAAACGGGTTCCGAAAGTCCACCATGCGGAGCGATGAGATCGGCCATTGTTCCCTAGTCCTTCCAGCTGACAAAACTAAGTAGAGTGACAACGCGCGGTGCGCTACGGTCGAACGAAAAAACGGCCGCCGCGGCGGCCGTGGAGTTTGCGATCGCTGTGCTTTCGCGCGCGTCGGTCGTGCGACACAAGCCGCGAGAAAGATCAGGTCGCCAGGCGGCTTGTCGCGTCGCATCCCAGCCAGGGGGGCGATCCGCGGACGCCGCTCGGGAAAGACGACCAGTATAGAGCCCTGGGCGACCAGCCACAAGGCGACCGAGCGGGCGCTCTAAGTGCTGGCGGCCTAAAGCTCTTTGGGGCGCACCGACAGCACCACGCTGTTCGAATCGGTGCCCGGCAGCGGGTACTCGGCCAGGCGGCGCAACTCGACGTTGCGCAATAAGCCCGCTTCGCGCGCCGCGGCACGCTCCTCGCTCCAGGCGGGGCCCTTGATCACCAGCATGCGGTTGAATGACTCCCAGTGGGGGGCCACCCAGCGCAGCAGCTTCGAGAGCGGCGCCACGGCCCGCACCACCAGGGAATCGAACGAATGCTCGGCCAGCACCTGCTGCACGGGCGCATGGTACACCGGCAGATTGAGGCCGATCTCCTGGACGATCTCTTGCACCACGCGAGCCTTCTTGGCCACCGAGTCGCACAGGCTCACTTCAAGATCGGGCCGCACGATGGCCAGGATGACGCCTGGCACGCCGCCGCCGGTGCCCACGTCGAGCACGCGCTCACTGGCGTCGAGAAATGGCTCGAGCGCCAAGCTATCGACCACGTCGCGCCCTACGAAGCGCTCGTAGTCGGTATGTCGGGTGAGGTTGATCTTGGTGTTCCAGTGCCACAGCGCGCGGCAGTAGCGATCCAGCAGGGCGACCTGTTCGTCGGGCAGTTCCAAGTTGTGCCGCGCGAGCGCGGCGGCGAGCGTGTCGGACGAAGTTTCAGTCACGGTGGATCCTGGTAGCAAGCATGGCGCGGAGAACGTCGCGAAACGGTTGCGTTCGATTCTTGACTGCGGGCCCCCCTCGTGACAACCCCCGACGGGTCGCGATTCAGCCCGAGGCCAGCCATTCCAAGGCTAGCACGACCATCAGCAGCACGCCCCAAGTGGCCGCGGCTGTGCGATCGGCCCGGCTCGCCTGGGTCGGCAAACCCCCGCGTGGCCCCAAGGTGTGCCACAGCCACAGTCCCAAGGCCGTGGCCAACACGCCGAAGGTCACGAGCTGCCACGGCGGCGCGCCGTGCCGCAGCAGGTCGCCGGCGTCGCCGATGCTTTGTGGCAGGCCGGCCGCAAGGTACAGTCCGTTGGCCGTCGCGCAGAAGCCGGCGAAGAACAGCAGCGCGTGCGCATAGCGGGGCAGGGGCCCGGCGAGCAACAGCATCGCGCCCAGCGGAAGTAGCGTGCCCCAGATGGCTCCGCCCCAGGCCACGACGAGTGGCCGTGGATTGGGCGCCACGTCGGTGCGCGAGATCTCGAGCGGCCGCAGCACGATGCGCTCGACCCTGCCGCCGGTCGCCCATGCGTGCAGTGCATGTCCAAGCTCGTGGACGGCCTGCATCAGCAGCCAGCAACAGGCCAGGGCCGCTCCGACGGCAATCACCCGGCAGACTTGATCGGTTCGATTCATGCGAGCTTCCCAGCAGCGGGAGACTGCCGCGCGGCGCCCCCACGCCGTGGCCACAAACTGCCGAAATGGCCGGGAAATACGGGCGTTTTTGGCGTGGCCGCACAGCGCGTGTCTGCCATTTTGACACCGTTGATTTTAAGGGCCGTGTCGGCGGATTAGCAGCAAGTGCTTGATTCCACGAAAGGTGCGACAAACGACCGGCCCCCGCCCGGTATTTGGCATTCTCTTTGCTTCTCATTTTAGACGGCAGGTCGACCTGCCAAATCATTTCTCAATCGATTTTGAAAGCCGCTGCCGCCTGGCAGCAGCTCGTGAAATTCTTCACAGAGATAGAGCCTTTTTGCGAGGAGGTGCTCAACATGGTCTTGCGACGAACCAACGGCCATCATCCCTTCACTCAGCTGCGCGACGAAATGGATCGGCTCGTGCACGACTTTTTCGCGCCCGGCACAGTCAATTGGCCGCAGCGCTGGGCAGCCGGCACGCGCTCGTTTCCGGCGCTGAACATCTGGGAGGAAGGCGATCAACTGTTTGCCGAGGCCGAAGTGCCGGGCCTGAAAGCCGAGGACATTGACATTACGGTGGTCGGCAACGACCTGACGATCCGCGGTCGCCGCGGCCAGGCCGCCCAAGAGGGCATGGCCTATCACCGCCAGGAACGCGGCTGCGGCGAGTTCAATCGCGTCGTGCGGCTGCCGATCGAAGTCGACGCGGGCAAAGTCGAAGCGACGCTCAAAGACGGCGTGCTGCTGGTCAAGCTGCCCAAGGCCGAGTCGGCCAGGCCCAAGAAGATCCAGGTCTCGACGGGCTGAAGCCGCGGCAACAACGATTTCAACCAACAAAAATCGAAATGCTCGCGCTAGCGGGCAGACAAACAATAAGGAGTACGGTGACGATGGCAACTGAACTTGAAACCAAACAAACCGAAGAGACCGGCAGCGCTGAGCGTACCCGGGGCGGGCTGGTGTATCGTCCGAACGTGGACATCCTCGAGACGAAAGACGAGCTGACCTTGGTGGCCGACATGCCGGGCGTGAGCAGCGAGTCGATCGACATCGACTTCAAGGACGGCTTGTTGACCGTGCAAGGCAAGGTCGGCCCCCGCTATGGCGAGGGTACGGCGTTCTTGCTCAACGAGTATGGCGTCGGTGATTTTCACCGCACGTTCCGCGTCAGCGAGCAGATCGACGCGAATCGCATTCATGCCCAGTATGCCGACGGCGTGTTGACCGTGCATTTGCCGAAGGTCGAGGCGGCCAAGCCCCGCAAGATCGAGGTCCGCAGCGGTTCGTAATGCCGCTTCAGCGGACGGCTGCACGGGGTGCGCACGAGACAAGTTTGCTGCGAAAGGAGGTCACGATCATGACCCTGATTCCTTGGAAAACCAAGCGCGAAGACGAGGCCGCCGGGCAGCTCTCGGCGCTGGGCGGTTTTCGCCAGGAGATGGATCGGCTGTTCCACACGTTCTGGCGCGACGCATTTGCCGAGCGCCCCTGGGGCGCCACGGTTCCCGCCGTGGGCTGGGATATGCCGATCGACGTCGAGGAAACCGACAAGCAATTGACCGTCCGGGCCGAAATTCCGGGCGTCAAGGCCGAGGACCTGGAGCTGTCGATCAGCGATCAGGCGCTGGTCATTAGCGGCGAAAAGAAAGAGACCCAGGAGCGCCGCGATCAAGGCTACGTTTACCAGGAGCGGCGCTTTGGCTGTTTTCGCCGCGAAGTGCCGCTGCCGTCGGCCGTCGATGCCGACAACGTGCAAGCCGAGTACAAAGACGGCGTCCTGCACGTGACGCTGCAAAAGTCGCAAGAGGCTCTACCCAAGCGCATCGCGGTCAAAGCCGGTTGACGCCTTGGGCGGGCAAAGGTTGATTTCGCGCGCACCGAGGCGCGAGCACTGGGGGCTCGCGGCTCGGTGCCTTTTTTTGCGCCGTGGCTACCGCTAAACGTACGGCGGCGTGGGCGGGTAGTTGCCCAGCTCGATGTGGTGCCCGTCGGGATCGCGGCAAAAGATCTGCGCGATCTTGCGGTCCTCGATCATGTTCTTGCGATACGGCACGCCGTGGGCTTGCAGCAGCCGCTCGACTTCTTCCAGATCTTCGCAGTGCAGGGCCAGGTGATTGTGCCGGGTTTGGATCTCCCCTTCCGGGTCGGGCGCGGCGGTGTTGTAGATCACGTGGATCATGAGGCCGTAGTTGTAGAGCCAGACGCCGGGGAAATCGAAGTTCGGCCGCGAGACTTCGCGAAAGCCGAGCACGTCGCGATAGAACTTGCGGCTCTCGTCGACGCGCTTCGACATGACCCCCACGTGATTGACCGACTTGATCGGCAGCGGCTGCGGCATAGGCGGCATTGACTCCTGGAAGACGCGGCTCGCCGGACAGCGGCAGGCCGCGAGCGATGGCTGGCTGACCGGCGATTTCCTGGTTGGCCACGAGGGCGGCGCGTCGGCGAATGCTTGCAATATAGCCGTCCCAGCGCTGGCTCACCAAGGCGGCAGCGTGGTTTTGGGCAGCTTGGCGGATTTGGCTGCCCTCGCAGAAGGCTGCCGAAGCCGTCGATTTTCTCGATTCTGCCGGTTGCGCGGCCGATACCTTCCAGTAAGGGCGTGCTCGGCCCTTGGCGCACGATTGGCCAACTGCCGCGCACACAATGGGCCACTCAGGGCTCGTTTTAGGGGGAGCATGATGCGTCGCTATTGCCTGGGATTGCTGCTCGGGGTGCTGCTGGCCGGTCAGTCTGGCTGCTGCTGCTTCAACTGGGACTTTGGCCACGGACCGGCCGGACCGCTTTGGACGCGCACCTGGTGCGGCCCGCAATGTGGCGGGGTCGTCTGGAGCGAATGGTTCAGCTTTCCACCGCTGTGCGACGACCCGTGCGATTGCTGCGGGGAGTTTGCCTGCTCGGACAACCCCTACGTGCTCAATGGGCCGACCGAGGGCCGTTTTGGGCCCATTTACGACGACGGCTCTGGACGTTCGCGCTCGACAGCGCGGAGCCAGGGGCCGCAATCGCGGGCCACGCCCACGCCGGCGGCCCGGCCGACGCCCGCACCCACGCCGGCAGGCGAAATGCCAGCACCGCCGGTCGAAGAGCTTCCCTCGGCCGAGCCGACCACGGCCGTCGAGTCGGATGCCTTTGGCAACGTGGTGTCTTACGACGAAGCGGTTGATTCGCCCCGGCCACTGCGTACAGTGAGGAAGCCGCGGCGGCTGCCGCAGTAGCTCTGGCTGCTCGGATCGGCCTGGCTGTTGCGCGGCTGAGTCAACCAATCCCTCAGGCGGGCGCGATGGTCAGAACCACTGGAATCAAGGCTTTCTTGCAACTGCTGGCCGATGCCGGCGTGTCGCTCATTTTTGGCAACCCCGGCACCACCGAGTTGCCGCTCAACGACGCGCTGGTGGGCGACGCCCGGTTTCGCTACATCCTCGGCCTGCAGGAAGTGCCGGTGATGGCGATGGCCGACGGCTACTCGATGCCCTCGCGCTCGTTAGGCGTCGAGAACCTGCACATCAGTTGCGCCCTGGGCAACGCGAGGGACATGCG
>CAZPED010000256.1:0-5910 GCA_964585335.1 uncultured Planctomycetaceae bacterium
TTCAGGGCGATCTTCTCTTCCAACCTGGACGAGTTCTTCATGGTGCGGGTGGCGGGGCTGAACGAATCATCCGAACAGGGCCGCGAGTCGAGCTCCCCGGACCAGATGACGCGCGACGAGATCCTGGAGGCGGTCTCCGCCCGCACCACGAAGCTGCTTGACGAGCAGGGACGCCTCTGCAAGGAGGAGATCGCCCCGGCCCTGGCACACGAGGGCATGGCGATCCTGTCGCTGGTTACAGCCTTGTACGCCGCCGGCATGGCGCTGGTGCAGCGCGAGGCGCGGCGTTTTTTCTGCTACGTGTTTCTCAGCCACTCGTCGCTGGTGTTCGTGGGGCTCGAAACCGCCACACCCGTCGGCCTGACCGGCGCGCTGTGCGTATGGCTATCGGTGGGATTGTCGCTGGCCGGCTTCGGCCTGACGCTCCGCTCGATCGAGTCGCGAACCGGCCGTTTGTCGCTCGATTCGTTCCACGGACTGTACGAGCACACGCCCCGCCTGGCGGCCCTGTTCCTGCTGACCGGCCTGGCCAGCATCGGCTTCCCGGGCACCATCGGCTTCGTGGGTGCCGAACTGCTGGTCGACGGCGCCGTGCAAGCGCACCCGCTGGTGGGCATTGCCATCGTCGTGGCGGCGGCCCTCAACGGCCTGGCCGTGATGCACGCCTATTTTCGAGTCTTCACCGGCACCCGGCACGTCGGCTCGATTGATTTGCACGCCCGGCCCGCCGAGCGGCTGGCCGTGATGGTCTTGGCCATCCTGATTCTGGGCGGCGGGCTCTATCCACAGCCCGGCGTGACCTCGCGCTACGAGGTCGCCAGCGAGCTGGTTCAACAGCGCCAGGCCCATCTGGCCGATTCGGCCCGCAAGGACCCCCGCTTTCCGGGCTCGACCAACCTGCTGCGGGCGCTGGCGCCCAATTGGCACTAGCCCCGGGGGCGTCGGGCTGCTGCGACGCTCGCGGCCGCCGCAAGTGCCCTTGGGGGGAAGGTCGTTCCAGTTTTGCCGCTTGGCGCGGTTGCTGGTCGAAGGTGCTATCATAAAGTAGGCGCATGCTTTGCGTTACGACAGTCCAGGCACGGATACCCCTTCAGGCGGCACTGCGATGAACACGATCGACTACATCTATCGTTTTGACCCCAGCAATCCCTCGGCCAAGCCTTTGCCAACCGACTCGGAGGCCGCGCGCCGCGTGCTGGAAGACGGTAACCGGATGTTCTCGCGGTGGATGGAGAGTTGCCGCACGCACACGGCCAGCACGGGGGAGCCGCGCTACGTCGTGCCCTGCAATGGCCTGGAAGTGGGCATGCTGCGGCTCAACGGCTCGATGCCCAAGCAAAGTCCGTTTGCCGTCGTCGTGGGCTGCTCCGATGCCCGCGTGCCGACCGAAATGCTCTTTGGCCAGGGCTTCAACGACTTGTTCGTCATTCGCGTGGCCGGCAACGTGCTGGGCGACGTTTGCATGGGCAGCGTCGATTTTGCTCTCAACGCCCTGAGCGACAGCGTGCGCTGCGTGGTCATGTTGGGCCACAGCGGCTGCGGCGCGGTCACTGGCTCCGTCGACGCCTATTTGAACCCGCCCAAGTTCTGGGCCCGCTCGCAGTCGCCCATGCTGCGTTCGATTATTCAGCGGATTTTCGTCGCCGTGCGCGAGGCAGCCAACGGCATTCGCGAGGTCTGGGGACCGGGGGCCCGCGACATTGCGGGCTATCGCGACGCGCTGATCGAAACGGCGGTTTGCATCAACGCCGCGCAGGCCGCGTTCGACCTGCGGCAGGACGTCGAGCGCAACGCCAAGTGGGACATCGACGTGCTGTACGGGGTACACAATATTCGCAATCACCAGGTGTGCATGCCGGTCGATCCCAAGGCCCAGCGCTGCGATGAGAACGTGCGGCTGGCCCACGCGCCCACCAACCCTAACGAGTTCCAGCACCTGGCCAAGCAGATGGCCGCCCTGCTGCTCGAATCGAACCGGAAGGACCAGGAAAACGGCGCGCCGAAGGACATCGCCGCGAGCCCGGCACATCCGCTGTACTAGGGCCGTCAGGCAAGAGCGTTCCGCTCATTACGATCACGGCGAGTCAGTCGAGCAGCCGCACCTCGTCGCCCACACGAATCGTCGCCCGCGTAGCGCTAGCCGGACGGGTGTTCACGGCCAGGCGATAGTAGTGGTCAAAGCGCTCGCGCGCCGCCCAGGCAGGTAGCTGGTCGCGGCGCCGCTGGGCAAACAGCTTGGCGAACTGCGGCGTCACCTGGCCGCTTAGGGCATCGCGCGTCGGCACGACGCAGCGCTGACAAGGGTTGCTGCCCAGCAGTTCGGCCTCGCCAATCCGAAGGCGAACGACGCTGGGCGCCACGGTGTATAGCCGGTCCTCCCAGAATGGCGCGGGCGCGTCGATCTCCAGGTTAGCGCGGAATCTGGCTCGCGTGTCGGCTTCGCTCAGTCCCTCAAACCAACGGGCCACCTCGGCCAGAGTGGCCGTGCTGATGAGCGTGGGGCCGGGAGCCTCGGTATCGTCGGGAAATCCCGCTCCCGGGTTCTCGATCCAACGGACGGGCATGCCGAAGTATTCACTTAGCCACGCGACCAGCGCGTCCTGCTCTCGCTCGACGTCGAATGTTTGCCGCTGGCCGGTCTCTTCGTTGCACAAAGTCAGCACACCGCCGGCCAGGTCGAGATGTGACCGCAGGCGGTGGACGGCCGGCGTGCGTTTGCCGTTGATGAACTGGCCTTCCTCGTCGCAGAGTGCGTAGCGACGGTCGTGTTGCAGGGCCCCCGAGGGCAAAATGACCGCCTCGTCGACCGACTGAGGATCCAGGGATTTGACAGGGTACAACAGGATTCGCGCCAGCTTTGGCATCCAAGTTCCCTTCGCGTAGCAATTTCTGGGCAGCTCTGCCGCCCGAGCGTTCACGAGCGGATTTTACCCGCGGCGCTCCGCCGCGACTACAATGGTCAGACTCGCATCATACCGCGGAGGTTCGAGACCATGTGCGGCCGCTATACCCTGCGAACTCCCCTCAAGGACGTGCTGGCACTGTTCGACCTCGACGCGGGCCCCGCCGACACCGCGCCGCTGCGTTTTAACATCGCTCCCACGCAACAAGTGCCAGCCGTGCGTTTGTCGGCCGATGGCCAGCGCGAACTGGCCTGGCTGCGCTGGGGCCTGGTGCCCTCGTGGGCCGACGATCCGACGATCGGCAATCAGCTGATCAATGCCCGCAGCGAAACCGTGGCCACTAAGCCGGCCTTCCGCGAGGCCTTTCGTAAGCGGCGCTGTTTGATTCCGGCCGACGGTTTTTTTGAATGGAAGAAACAAGGCCGCGCCAAGCAGCCCTTCTACATCCAGCTTGCCAGCCAGCAACCCTTCGCGTTTGCCGGCCTGTGGGAGCACTGGCAACGGGGTGAATTGCTGATCGAATCCTGCACGATCCTGACTACCACCGCCAACCCCCTGCTCAAGCCGCTGCACGAGCGGATGCCCGTGATGCTCGAACCGCGCCAATTCGCCGCCTGGCTGGAGACGCCCTCGGGCGAGCGTGATGCCATCGAGTCGCTGTTTGTCCCGTTTCCCGAGCGACTGCTGGCCATGTATCCGGTCAGCACCGTGGTGAACAGCCCGCGGCAAGACGTGCCTGAGTGCGTCAAACCTGCGGCGGCCGGCAAGACTCAGGGCTCGCTGTTCGACTGATTGCCGCCGACCGCTGGCGCCTGCCGGCACTGCTAGCACGCGCGGGTGCGCAAAAACCAAAGTTTTGCCTGCTCACGCCAGCCTGCCTTGTTCCGAACCGCGGGCTGCCGTTATTCTTCCGCCCCCTCAAAAAAACAGGGGGCGGCGACGGGCACTCAGCACTGGGGTCAGCTGCCGCCGGGAAAGATCGTGGACGCTCGGCAAGCGGTGCGCAGGAAAGTCATCAAATTATGCTGCGAGACACCTCGACAGGTAAGCGGTGGTTCGAAGGCTTGGCGCTGGCCGCCATCCTGTACAGCATTCTCGTCTACTACATGGAGATCGAGCTGACCGAGTCGGGCCGGGTGCGGCCGGGACTGGGCTTCTGGCTCTGGAACGAACGGGTACTGCTGGCCTTCTTCGCGATCGAATACCTGTATCGCTGGTACTGCTCGCGCAACCGCCTGCGTCATCCCTTCACGCTGCTGGCCGTCATCGATCTGCTGGCGATCATTCCCTCGCTGGTCGGCATCGCCGTCAACTTCCGCTCGCTCAAGCTGCTGCGCACGCTGCCGCTATTGCGCATGTTCAAGCTCTATCGCTACAACACGGCCCTGCAGAACGTGATGCACGGCTTTCGCAAGGTGCGGCACGAGCTGGCCGTCGTCGGTTTCGTGGTGATTATCGTGGTCATGTTCAGCTCGATGGCCATGCACCAGTTCGAGCACGACGAGCAGCCGGAAAAGTTCGGCAGCCTGGCCGATTCGATGTGGTGGTCGTTCGTCACGCTAACCACCGTGGGCTATGGCGACCTGTATCCCGTCACCTTGGGCGGCCGGCTGGTGGCCGTGGTGACCATGATCATGGGCATCGGCATTTTCGGCACGTTCATCAGTTTGATCGGCAGCTCGTTCCTGTCGACGATGCGCGAGCAACGTGAGAACGAAGCGCCGCAGCTGCGCGTAACCGGACATCCCAACCCGCCAGCGCCGCATGCCCCCTGGATTCACGCTCAGACGCCGCGCTCCGAGGCCGGCTGAGGCAGCGGCACGGGCACCGCGGCCCCATCGAGCGGCGGTTCGGCCACGGGAACTGCGCGATGCTTGCCGTCGAGCAGACAGCTGACGTTCAAGTCGCCCATGACGTTGATCGTCGTGCGGCAGCGGTCGAGAAACCAGTCGACCGTCAGCAGCATGGCGATGTACTCGGTCGGCAGGTCGACCGCCTTGAACACCATGGTCATCGTAACCAGGCCGGCTTCGGGTATACCCGCCGCGCCGACCGAGGCGATCACCGAGGTCACCACCACCAGGAATTGCTGGCCCAGGCTCAGGTGGGCCCCGATCAACTGCGACACGAACAAGGCCGACATCGCCTCGTAGAGCGCGGTGCCGTCGTTATTGAAGTTGGCGCCCACCAGGGCTCCCAGGCTGGCCGACTCTTCGCGCAAGCCCACCTTTTCGCGCAGGCAGCTATAAGTCACGGGCATCGTGGCCGTCGAGCTGCCGGTCGAGAACGCCATCAGCAGCGCGTCGCGGGTGCCGCGCAGCAAGTCGCGCGGCCGCACCCACGAGCCCAGGCGAATGCGCACCAGGTAGTACGTGGCTTGCAGCGCCAGCGCGATCAGCACCGCCAGCACGAACCCGCCCAGGGCGATGAAATCGCCAAAGCCGTGTACGCCCACAATGCTGGCCACGATGCCGAAGACCGCAAATGGCACGACGTCGATGATCCAGTGCAGCACGACGATCAGGCTGTTGAGCGCCACGTGCACCAGGTCTTCGACCGTGTTGACCTCGTGATGCCGCAACCGGCGCAGCGCGATGCCGAGCGCCACGGCCAGGAAGATCACGCTCATTACCTTGCCGTCGTCGCCAAACGGCCCCAGCACGCTCTTGGGCACGTTGTCGAGAAACTGGCCGAGTGGGTCGGGCCCTTTACGGGCCGCGGCGGCATCCGGAGTACGCGTGGAAATTTCGGCCCAGCGGCCCGGCTGCACCACGTTGGCCACGGCCAGGCCGATGAAGATGGCCACCAGCGTGTTCAACAGCAGCAGGCTCACGAGCCGCACCGTTTTGCTACCGGCTAGTTCGGCCCGCATCAGGGCCTGCACGATAGCCAATAGAATCAGCGGCGGCGCGAGCGCTCCAAGCACGCGGAGCACGAGCTTGCTGGGAATTTCGAGCGGCTGGGCCCGCGGGCCCAGCACCACGCCGACGACCACTCCCAACAGCAC
>CAZPED010000257.1:0-5907 GCA_964585335.1 uncultured Planctomycetaceae bacterium
ACTCGACGAGTTACCGCCATCGGTGGTCATGGTTCAACTCCTCAACTTTACTCACCGGGGCTAGACACTACGCGCCGAGCCGGCGGAGCGGCAGCTTGGCCATTTTAAAGGAGTTGCAAGTTTCATGCCCCCCGGCCAGGCCATGCCCACAGGTCGGGAGCTGTCGGGCGGCGGGGGAGCGGTGCGCGTGAATTGGTCTTTAGGCCGGGGAAAAAGGGGGTGGCCGAACAAAGTCGGCCGGCATACGTAGTTTATCAGTGTTGGCCGGTCATGATCGGTCGACAATCCCACCTCGAATGCTCGCTCGGCACCGCCAGACGATTTGTCCCCTCCGGCGGCCAGCACTGGTGACGAATCCGTCACGTCGACGTTTCGCTCTGCCGGAAAACCGCTAGCCGTGCGAGCTTGCGCAGGCCTGTTGAGCGGGCGCGCAAGAGGTGGCTGGCCCGTTATGGGTTCGAGGAATTGAGAAACGCGAGGATTGCCATGAAAGCCAAACATCGAAAACAAACGCTGCCGACGGGCGGTCCGACCGTGAAACCGGTCGACGCGGCCCTGCGCGGGGCGAATCCCCAGAATCGCATTGCCCACTACTTTGGCGAATGGCCGGCCGTGGGGGCGGACAACCAGCGCGCGGATCGGGCGGAGCAACTCCAGCTGCGCCGCGAGCGTGCGCAACGAATTGCCGCTTTGCCGCTCGACTACGTCCCCAGCGAAGAGTTTCACCTGGCCGATGCCGAGCGGCGGGCTGCCGGCCCGGCGCCGGCGGGTCCAGCGAGCGCGCGCAAGACGCGTCCTCCGGCCGGCTTGCCGCCGTACCTGGCCAGCCTGTACGAGGCTCCGCTACTGACCGCCGAGCAGGAGCGGCACTTGTTTCGCAAGTACAACTTTCTGAAGTTTCGAGCCGCCGCGCTGCGCAACAAGCTTAACTTGGCGCGTCCGCAGGTGCGGCTGATGAACGAAATCGAGCGGTTGTATCGCGACGCCGTGGCCACGAAGAACCACATCATTCAGGCCAACCTGCGCCTGGTGGTTTCGATCATGAAGCGGTATGTCACGGAGAGCGACGGCACGTTCGAGCTGATCAGCGATGGCAACGTTTCGTTGATTCGCGCCGTCGAGCGATTCGACTACTCGCGCGGCGCCAAGTTCAGCACGTACGCCACCTGGGCGATCCAGAAGAACAATGCCCGGCGGTATGCCGACGACGTGAAGTATCGCAGCCGTTTTCAAACCAGCCACGAAGAGGCGCTCGAAGCTTCTCCGCAAGAGCACTTTGACCCTCAGCAGGCCGAGCGCGCTCAGCGCGAGCGGTCCGAGCGCGTGGCGCGGATTCTGGAGCGGCTCGATGGTCGCGACCGGCAAATCATCGAAGGCCGGTTCGGGCTGAGCGGCAACCTCGAGGCCAAAACCCTCAAGGAGGTCGGCGAGCAGATGGGCGTCAGCAAGGAACGCGTGCGGCAGCTCGAAGCGCGAGCCATGAGCCGGCTGCGGGAATTGGCCCAGGATGCCAGGCTTGGCGACACGCTCGATTGACCAGCCAGGGCAAAATACGAGCGCCCTGGGGGCCCCGGCCGCGGATCGTTGGATCGATCCGCGGTCATTTTTTTGGGGCCATGATAGTCGCCCGCCAAGCTATGACGACTCCGGACTTTTGAACAGATCGAGAAACCGGTCTTCGTACTCGGGGAACACGCCCAGGCGATCCAGCTCACTCTTCAGTTCGTAAGCTTTCGAGCGATCGTGGCGGGCTAGCGCAAACAGGTCTTCCAGCCGTTGCCGGTCCGCGGCGGGAAGCTTTTCCTCTTCGGCGGCCGAAGCGCCGTACGGCTCTTCCTCCTCGGACTGTTGTTCCTCGAAGGTGTGTTCGGTCTGCGCGAGCAGTTCCCCGAGCTTCTCGTCCATCGCCTGCACTTGATCGGCCAGCTCGGTAAAGTCGAGCTCGATTGATGCCAGCTTGACGAACACCTTGAGCACGGCCTGCGCGGCCTTGGGGTAGGGCAGCTGCGCCAGAATATGGGGCATTTCGCCCAGCAGGCAGGTGCCGCGAATGCCGCCTTCGGCCGCGGCGGCCAAGAGCACGCCGTTCAGGCCCCCGATGTGCCCCTCTTCAAGCAGCTTCAGCTTCAAATGCTTGAGCTCGTCGAGCCCGGCGGCCTCGGTGGTTGCGGCGAACACGCGCGAGTCGCGATTGGGATGCATGTCGGTCGCCATGGCCGCGAATGTAAATACCCGCTCGACCCCCAGCTGCTTGGCGTATTCGATCAGCCTGCAGCACAGGCCGTACTTTTCCCGCGGCGGCTGGGCTTCGCCGATAAACACCACGATGTCGCGCTTGCCTTGCGGATCGTGCCAGACGAAGAAGCGGCTGCGCGGCAAGTGCCCGGGCCGGATGACGCCTTGCTTGACCTCGACGTGCTCGACCTCGAACAGTCCCTGGGGCGACAGTTCGGCGAAGGCCTCCATTTCGAGCTTGGCCAACAGATAGTAACCGGCGCTAATAGCCACCTGGCCCATGCCGGGCCAAACCGCGATCAGCCAGGGTTGATTCAGCTTCTTGTCGAGTGTCGCTTGCTTGTCGAGAGTCATGGCGTGCTCGGCTTGCGGCCGGCAAGGCCGCGCTGATTGCTGGAGTGGCTAATCGACAATGCGAGAGGACTGGCCGCCAGCGGGCATCAAGGTCGTAAAGATCAATTGCTCGATGCCCCGGAGGGCGTCGGCCCGCCGGCGAGCACGCGTTTCGGCCGACCACGCCATGCGGATCTCGGCCGTAACGCAACGAATACGACCTGGCGATCGAGCCCACTCTGGTTGTCGCGCAGACTATTGCTATTTCCGCCGTGGTGCGAACAGCCGTCTTATGAAACACGTTCGCTGCATGGAAAGGCAAGTGATGTGCCAACGAGACACGTGCATCGTGGGCCCGCGATGAAACGCGAGCACGCGATTGACGTTACGGATACCAGAAGAGAAGCAGGCTCAGCGCTTTGCCGTCAATGATCGAGCGGGACCGCACACGCGGAGGCCATGTGGGCGATACTGCTCAGTTTCTAAGCCAGAATGTCTTGCAGCAGCTGACCGTGCACGTTGGTCAGGCGGCGGCGAATGCCGTTGTGGTAGTAGGTCAGACGCTCGTGGTCGATGCCCAATAGGTGCAGCACCGTGGCATGAAAGTCGTGCCAGTGCACGCGGTTCTCGACGGCCCGATAGCCAACCTCGTCGGTGGCGCCGTAGCGGATGCCGTGCCGCAACCCAGCGCCGGCCATCCACACGGTAAAGCCGTATTGATTGTGATCGCGTCCCTTGCCCACGACGTCGGCTGCCGACTGCGTGAACGGCGTGCGGCCAAACTCGGTGGTGAATAGCACCAGCGTGTCGTCCAGCATGCCGCGCCGGCGCAGATCGCGCAACAGCGCCGCCACGGGCTGGTCGATGCGCTTGGCCTCTTGGCCGTGGTTTTGCACCATGTCTTCGTGGCCGTCCCAGTTGCGCCGGGGGCTGCCGAACGTGCCGCCCGAGAACAACTGCACGAACCGCACGCCACGCTCCAACAGGCGGCGGGCCAGCAGACACGCGCGGCCAAAGTCGGCGGTCTCAGGCCCTTCGAGACCGTAAAGCACGCTCGTTTCGGCCGTTTCGCCCGACAGGTCCGAAACCTCGGGCACGGCCAGCTGCATGCGGGCCGCCATTTCGTACGCCTGGACGCGGGCCGACAGCGCGTCGGCCTGGGCATGTTCGGCCAGATGACGCGCGTTGACTGCCGCGAGCAATTCGCGCGTCGCCCGTTCGGACGCCTGGTCGATCGGCCTTGCCGGAAACAGGTCATCAACGGCGTTGCCGCGCGCCCGCATCACCACGCCTTGATGCCTGGCCGACAAGAATCCATTGGTCCAATTGATCGATCCGCCCGCCGGGAATTCGCGGGCATCGGGTATCACGACAAAGGCCGGCAGATTATCGGTCTCGCTGCCCAGGCCATAGCTGAGCCACGAGCCGAGCACGGGGAAGCCGTTGAGCCGAAACCCCGAGTTTTCCTGAAACATGGCCGGGGTGTGATTCGACGTTTCGGCGTACATCGAGTGTATGACGGTCAGCTCGTCGGCCACTTCGGCCAGGTGCGGTAGCAAATCGCTTACCCACAGGCCACTCTGGCCGCGCTGGCGAAACTGCCAATCCGGGGCACGGAGCAGACCGACCTGGCCAAAGAACACGTCGGGGCGCTCGTCGCTCACCAGCGACTTGCCGTGCAGCCGCGTCAGCTCAGGCTTGTAATCGAACGTGTCGACGTGGCTCATCGCGCCGCACAGGCAAATGTGAATGGCGCGGCGGGCCTTGGTTGGCAGATGGGGCGGTGGATCGGAGGCCTCGCCCGGCACGGGCGCCGACTCGAGCGTGCCATCGCGCAGCATCAAGCCAGCCAGCGCGCTGCTGGTCAAGCCGTGCTTGACCCACGACAGAAAATCACGGCGGTCGAGCGGTGCGGGGTTAGTCGACATAAATGAACTCGTTGCTGTTGAAGAGCACTCGGGCCAGCACGGGCAAACCGTGGCTGCGCACGGCATCCTCCGCCAGTGCTTGCTCCTGCGGTGAGGGCTGCCGGCCAAAGGCCAGCCCATAGGCCAGCCGTACCTGGCCGGGCACGTCGTTTGCCGCTTCGCGGGCCAGCCGCTCGGCGAACTTGTCGCACACGTGCAACACGAAGGCGTTGTTCAAAAGCGTCAGGGCTTGCAAGGGCGTCGTCGTCACGGCGCGGCGCGGCGTCGTGGTCGATGGGTCGGGACAGTCCAGCACGTCGAGCAGCGGATTGCGCCCGCTGCGGGCCCAATTGCGATAAAGCGTGCGTCGCTTGAACGCGTCGCGCGTCGGATCGTCGGGCTGATACAGGTTGGTGCCCGTGCCGCGGGCAACGTCCATCTTCATTTCGGCAAAGCCGGGGCCACCCTGGTCCAGCCGCAGTACGCCGGCGGCGTGCAACATCGCGTCGCGCACGGCTTCGGCTTCCAACCGCTGCGGGCTTTTGCGCCACAGCAACCGATTGTCCGCGTCGATTTTGGCGGCCTCCGGCTGCAGTTGCGAAGCCTGCCGATACGTGACCGAGGTGACGATCAGCCGGTGCATCTCCTTAAGTCGGTACTGGCGGCGCGGCAGTTCGGACGCCAGCCAGTCGAGCAATAACGCATTCGACGGCCGCCCGCCGTTGAAGCCAAAATCGTTGGGCGTGTCGACAAGTCCCACGCCAAAATGGTAGTGCCAAAGCCGATTGACGATCGTGCGGGCAAATAGCCCGTTGTGCTCGCCGGCAATCCACTCGGCCAGCTTCAGCCGCCGCTGGCTTTCGGGCGCGTCGGGCGGCAGTTGGAAATCGCTCGTCGGGCCAACCAGCGCCGCCAGGCCGCCGGGCGCGACCACCTCGGCTGGCGTTGCCGGGTTGCCGCGTGCCAGCACGTGCGTGGTCTCGGGATCGCGCGGTTTTACGGCGTGGACCCGCGCCGGACGCAGGATGGCCAACTCGGCGTCGGCGGCGCTTAGCTCGGTTTGCAGGCGTTGGTGCTCGGACCGTTGCCCGGTGGTGAGCTTTGCCAGCACGAGCGAAAGCGGTACGTGTCTGCCCGATGAGGTTGCCACTTCGTCGGCGCTCAAGGCGCGGTTGTAAACTTGAGCCCGCTCGATCGTGCCGGCCAGCATCCTTCCGGCAGCGGGCGGACTATGCCGCAGTCCGAAGACCAGCTGCGCCTTGCCGGCATCGAAGGCCGCGGTGCCGGCGGCCCGATAGCTAACCCCATACGGCCGCCCGTTACGATAGGCGGTAATCGTGCCGTCGGCGCCGTAGGTGATGCACAGGTGTACGGCCGCGTCGAGGTCTGCTTCGGCCGGCGCCGCCAGCGATTGCGTGCGGGCATAGTTGTC
>CAZPED010000258.1:0-5893 GCA_964585335.1 uncultured Planctomycetaceae bacterium
GCACCGATGCCCTGGCGATCGCCCTGCGGGCGCTCGAAATCGGTCCTGGCGACGAAGTGCTGACCGTGGCCAACACGGCCATTCACACGGTAAGCGCCATCCGCATGACCGGGGCCAGGCCGGTTTTCTGCGAAGTCGACCCGCGGACGCTGCTCTTGGACGTGGCCGATGCGGCCCGGCGAGTCACGCCGCGCACGCGGGCCGTCGTGCCAGTTCACCTCTACGGCAACGCGGTCGACATGGACGCCGTGCTGGAACTGGCCGCGACGCACGGCCTGGCCGTCGTCGAGGACTGCGCCCAGGCCTGCGGCACCAACTGGCGGGGCCGGGCCGTCGGCACCTGGGGCGACGTCGGCTGCTTTTCGTTCTACCCCACCAAGAACCTGGGCGCGTACGGCGACGGCGGGCTCTGTTTCACCCACCGCGACGACTTGGCCGACGCCATGCGCTCGTTGCGGGCCTATGGCTGCGGCGCCGGCTACTATGCCGAGCGCGAGGGAGTGAACAGCCGGCTGGACGAGCTGCAAGCGGCCATTCTCGACGTAAAACTCAAGCACTTGCCCGGGCATCTGGCCGCGCGGCGGCGCGTGGCCGCTGCCTACGAGGCGCTATTGAGCCCGCGGCTGATGCGTCCGGCCACGAGTCCTGCGGCGCGCCATAGCTACCACTTGTACGTCGTATTGGCCGATGACAGGCAGCGCCTGGCGCAGCGGCTCAAGTCCGAGCAAATCGGCGTCGGCATTCACTATCCCACGCCCATTCATCGCATGCGCGGCTACGAGTTTTTGGGCTACGCGGCCGGCTCGTTGCCGGTTACCGAGCGGGCGGCCGAGCGCGTGTTGTCGCTACCTTGTTTTCCTGAACTCAGTTCGTCGGCGGTCGAACGCATTTGCGCGGTGCTCAATGAGGAATTGGCTTAGTCGCGTCGAGACGCACCGGCTGGCGCTGTTCGCCGTGGTCGGCGGCTTCAACACCGCGGTTTGCTACGCGCTGTTTGCCACGCTCGTGCGCGGGTTCGCCTGGCACCACAACTACGCGCTGCTGGCCGATTACGGCTTTGGCGCCGTCCTGGGCTTTTCGCTGCATCGCCTGGCCACGTTCGGCGACCGCACCGAACTGCGGCAGCCGCTGCCCAAGTACCTGTTGTCGCTAGTGATCATGTTCACCCTCGACCTGGGCACGCTTAACCTGCTGGTGGCCGCCGGGCTGCTCGGCCCGCTGGTGGCGCAGGCCGTTGCCATTGGCCTGGTCACCACGGCCAGTTACCTGTTGCAGAAGCACTGGGTGTTCCGGTCGCATGCCGTGCCGCCGATTCTCGTCCCCGCGGTGGATGAATACCGCCGGGCGGCGTAGCAATATACCTCTGCGCGCAAAAAACAACGCGGGAACCAAAGCCGGCCGTACCAGTCTGGGTACGACAGGCGATGGTTCCCGCGCTACGAGTCGCGAGTGCCCGGGCTTGCCTCGTGGCAGTCCCCTGGGCGGCGATTTACTTCCCGACGGCTTCCTTGACCTTGTCGGCAGCGCCTTCGGTGGCTTCCTTCACCTTGTCGGCAGCGCCTTCGGTGGCTTCCTTGATCTTGGCAGCGCCTTCCTCGGTGGCTTCCTTGACCTTCGCGGCGCCTTCCTCGGCGGCATGCTTGGCTTCTTCGCCGGCGGCCTTCACATCCTCGGCGGCCTTCTTGGCGGCGTCTTCCGACTTCTTGGCGGCTTCGCCACAGCCCAGCATCACGACCATCGCCAGGCACAGCAACCAGCTAAATGACTTCTTCATCTTCATCGCGGATCCTTCTATTGCGAGTGAGCATATTTTGAGTATTCGCCGGACCACTTCCAGCGCCACCCAACTGTAGCCTGCAATTTGCCAACGTGCCGGCGGCGGCGGTAACAACTAGCTAAGACGTGCCAGTTTTGTCACTCGTCCCGTGGGCACCCATTCCACCACAAAGATATTACCGTCCTGATCGTAACAGGCGTCATGCGGATGGATGAATCGGCCCGCCTGCCACTCGGCCGGCTTGCCGCGCATCGACAGTTTGCCCCCGTCCAAAACCTTGTCGGTCCAGGCCTGGTCGTAGCCCAGATGCGTGATCACCTGGTTGTTGCCGTCCAGGATCGTCACCCGGGCGTGCAAGTCGGGCACGAGCAATTCGCTGCCGCGAATGTCGAAGTGGGCCGGGAAGCTCACGCCCTGGACAATGCTCAGAAACTGGCCGTCGAGCGTAAAGTATTGCAGCCGCGCGTTGGCGCGGTCGGCTACGACGATCGACACATCGCGGCCCGGGCGATTGTCGAGCCAGATGCCGTGTGGGGTGCGCATTTTGCCTTCGGTCGTACCCTCGCCGCCCCAGGTGCGGATCCAGTTGGCGTTCTTGTCGTACTGGTGAATGTAGTGCGAGCCGTAACCGTCGGCGACGTAGAAACCGCCGTCGGGGGCGAAGGCCACGTTGGTCGGGTTGAACTGCTTGAGGTCCTGGTACACGCCGGCTTGCGTGGGAAAGTGCATTTTCCAAAGCTGCTCGCCCGCCAGGGTGGTCTTGGCCACGAGCCGGTTCTTCACGTCGCACAGGTACAAGAACTCGTCGTTCCCCTCGGTGCGAATGTCGATGCCGTGACCGCCGCCGTGATATTCCTTGCCGAACGAACGCACGAACTTGCCCTGCGGATCGAACACCACGATGGCGTCCATCGGCTCGGCGGCCGTCGAACGATGCTTGATATAAATGAGCCCGGCGCGGTCGATCGCCACGCCATGGGTCTCGCCCCAGACGACGTGCGGCGGTAGCTGGCCCCAGTTGTGGTGCGCCTCGTAACGGTGGTCGCCCGAGCCGAGCACGGGCAGGCTGGTGCCGGCTTTGTCTTCGGCGTGCAGAATCGTGGGGGCGACCGACGAGGTGAGCGCCACGGCGGCCGTGGCCTTGAGGAACTCGCGCCGCGAGGCGGCCGTGCTGGAATGAGGACGGTTGCTGGGCATAATCGTCTGAAGCCTCGCCACTAGGGACTGGGATGGGTTGGTCCGCCCGTCCGCCCGCAGCCGGCCGGGACGCGACCATGATACCCTGCCGGCTTGGGGCGGCTCAACGAGGAGCAAACCACCCATTTGCGGGCATTTCCGGCGGAATCGGCGAGTTGTCGGCCCACGCAAGGGAACCAATAATTGCAGATAGGCCGTAGACTTAACGTAACGTATCGCCCCACAGTGTCTTGGACGGGAGGTTCACGCCATGCGCCGGTCAGCTTTCGCAGTCGCCGCTTTCTTGTTGCTGGTCGCGGTCGGAAGTCGCCTTGCTCGAGCCGACGAGCCACAAGCCCCGGTGCCGGCACCGAGCGGCTCGGCGACATCGGCAGCTCCAGGCGCCGCTGGCGCCACGGCTCCGGATGCCGCCGCGGCCTCGGCCGATGCCTGGCGATTCCGCCGCCACAACGGCCAGTGGTGGTACTGGCTCCCTTCGAACAAATGGGTCGTCTGGAACGGCACCAAGTGGGAGCCCTACGTCGCCCAAGCGACTGCCCAGACTCAACGAGTTCAGCCATCGCGGCGGTATTACTACCCGCCGCAACAAGGCAATTGGGGGCCCGTGCAATACGATCGCTGGGGCAATCGTCAGTATCCCTATTCGCGCCGCACCACCGGCCTGCAGCAGCTCGGCCCGGTGCCTGCCATGGGCGGGGTCCGTTCGTTGCCCGGCTGGGGCGGAGAGCGCTAAACGGCGCACACGCAGCATTAGCCGCGTAAATACTTGACCGATCAAACCATGCGAGTAAGATGCCGATATTTGCCGGCCCATTAACCGATCCAGAATAAGGGAATTACGTCGGATCGCACGAAGGCGCGCGAGGTCCTTGGTAGGGTCTCATTTGGCCGGTGCGTAGGTTGCGAGGGTGTCGTTCAAACACGTTGCTTGCGGTCGGGTGATGATTGGCACGTTGGCGGGTGCCCGCCTACGAGGCGCCCTCCACGGGGCCAGCACACTGCCATGACTCCGCTCCCGTTCAGCAGACTTGCGAAGAGGCTTCAGCAAGCGCGTTTGGCCGTCGTTCTAAGGAAGGTAACGAAAGCCGGATCTGGGCTGCTCCCGCTGGGAGGCGCCTTGCGCCGTGCCCAACTGCAATTGCTCGAAAATGCCGGAAAAACGCCCTGCGGCCATTTCGCCGGTCCTGACGCGGCGCGCTGCACGGCGCCTCGTTTGTTGATAAGATTGACGTACGGGTAAAAGTTCCAGTTTTTCCTTGTCTCGTCGCGATGGCCAAGCTCAAGGTCACTCAGTTTGTCGACTTGGTGAAGCGCAGCGGTTTAGTCGACGATGAACGACTCAACCAGGCGCTCTCGGGAGTCGACCTCCTCTCGGTGAACGACAGCGGCATCGTCGCTTCCAGCCTCACCAAGGCCGGCCTGCTCACCGAGTGGCAAAGCGAAAAACTGTTACAAGGCCGCTACAAGAGCTTTTACCTCGGCAAGTACAAACTACTTAATCACATCGGCACCGGCGGCATGGGCGCCGTCTACCTGGCCGAGCACACGGTCATGCGGCACCGCGTGGCCATCAAGCTGCTGCCCACGAACCTGGCCTCGCACACTTCGTACCTCGAGCGCTTCCACCAGGAAGCCCGCGCATCGGCCTCGCTCAACCATCCGAACATGGTTCGAGCCTTCGACGTCGACCACGAGGAGAACATCCATTACCTGGTGATGGAGTACGTCGACGGCACCGACCTGCAGGCGATTGTCAGCCGCAGCGGCCCGCTCGACCCCCGCACGGCCGCCGACTATATCCGCCAGGCCGCCGAAGGCCTGGCCTATGCCCATCGCTCGGGGCTGATCCACCGCGACATCAAGCCGGCGAATCTGCTGGTCGACAAGGCGGGCGTGGTCAAGATTCTCGACATGGGCCTGGCGCGGTTTACCGACGAATCGCAGGGCTCGCTCACCCAGGCCTACGATCAGAAAATGATCGGCACGGTCGACTACCTGGCCCCCGAGCAGGCGCTCGACAGCCACCACGTCGATTCGCGCGTCGACATCTACAGCCTGGGCTGCACCTTGTATTTCTTGCTCACCGGCGACGCGCCGTTTCCGCAGGGCACGATTCCCCAGCGGCTGATGCAACACCAGTCGGCCGAGCCGACCGCGATCGATACGATTCGCTCGGACGTGCCCGAGGATCTGATCGCCATTGTCAGCAAGATGATGGCCAAGAAGCCCGACAATCGCTACCAGTCGGCCGAGGAAGTGGCCGCGGCGCTGGCCGAGTGGCTGGGCGTTGCCCGCGAGGGCGATGCCGCTCCGCCGCCGCCCAGGCCGCAGTATACGGGCCCCTCGCTGAACGAAAACCTCACGCTGGCCCCCATCGACGACGAACCCAAGTCGTCGCGCGCCGGCACGCGCTCGGGCGATTCGAAGGCCAGTGGCAGCGCCGCGCGTTCGGCAGCCAAGCCTGGCGGCTCGTCCGTCGTTCGCGGCGACAGCGGCTCGGGGGTTAAACCGGCCGCCGGCGGCAGCAGCGTGCAAAGCCCAGGTTCGGGGATCAAATCGGGCGCGTCGGGCGTTTCGGGTGGCAAATCGGGCGTGAAAGCGAACAGCCCGCCGCCGCGCCCCGCCGAGCTGATTGACGAGCTTCTCGCTTCGCCCCTCCTGCCTCCCCACGCGGCGCTCCCCGTCCCACCGCCCCCCCCGCTCTGCCAACCCGCCGCCGGGTCCGGGCCACGGCCGCGCTGGCGATGTCCATCGCGTTCAGATTGGTGCACCCCTGCGCCAGCCGCGCGTCCCCTATCATCGCCGAGCCCGCCCCGATGTCGACGATCGGCGCCTCCGGGACCATGTGTAGATCCACGCTCAGATCGGCCCAGACCTGGTGCGCCTCCTGCCACCACCTCACCGTGTTCATGTCCCTCG
>CAZPED010000259.1:0-5890 GCA_964585335.1 uncultured Planctomycetaceae bacterium
CCGCACCCGGGCGAAGTGACGAGCAACGGACCGCTGCGCGGCGGCAAGGGCAAGGTGTACGAAGGGGGCGTCCGCGTTTGCGCGCTGGCCGCGTGGCAAGGACACATTCCCGCCGGCAGCAAGGTGGAAACGCCACTGCACATGGTCGACTGGTATCCGACCTTGATCGACCTGGCCGGCGCACCGCTTGCGCAGAAGCTGCCGCTCGACGGTCACGATTGCTGGCAAGCCATTACGTCGGGCACGGTAGCGCCCGATACGGAAATTGCCATTAGTGTGACGCCGCAACACGGCGCGCTCCGCCGCGGCGATTGGAAACTGGTGGTCAATGGCTCGGTGGGAGTGGGCGAGGACGACGTCGCCGATAGCAAGACCCCTGCCCGCAAGGTCGAGCTCTTCAACCTGGCCAGCGACCTTGGCGAAACCAAGAGCGTGGCGGATCAGCACCCAGAAATCGTGACGCAGTTAATGACGCGCTATCAGGAGCTGGCCAACGCGGCCGTGCCGCCCAAGACACGACCTCGACCGAAGGGATTCCGCAATCCCAAGGTGTGGGGCGAAGGCTGATTTTGCCCACCACAACCTGGTCGATTCGCTATTACGTGCCGTCGAAATCGGACGCGTCGCTGGCGACCGTCGCGGTTTCTGGCAGCGCCATGTCGGCCACACGCTTGAGCGGGCTGGGGAGCCTGGTTTTGGCCTTGGCGACCAGGCTCTTGCCGCCGTGCCACATGTCGACCACCCACTCGATGACGTAGTAGAACACCGGCGTCAAAAAGATGCCGAACAGCGTGACGCCGAGCATGCCGCCAAAGACGGCGGTGCCCAGCGTGCGGCGCATTTCGGCCCCGGCCCCCTGAGCCATCACCAGCGGCACCACGCCCAGAATGAATGCGAACGACGTCATGATGATCGGCCGCAACCGCAGGCTCACGGCGGCCAGTGTGGCCTCGTAGCGCCCTTTGCCCTCGTCGCGCTGAGCCTGGGCAAACTCGACCACCAGAATGGCGTTCTTGCAGGCCAGGCCGATCAACACCACGAGCCCTACCTGGGTGAAGATGTTGACGTCCATTTTGGCCCAGAGCACGGCCACGATGGCGCACAGCAGGCACATCGGCACGACCAGAATGACGGCCAGCGGCAAGGCCCAGCTTTCGTACTGGGCGGCCAGCACCAGGAACACCAACACCACGGCTAGCGCCAGCACCAGGCTGGCCGTGTTGCCGGTCTGCAACTGCAGCAACGCCAGCTCGGTCCATTCGTAACGCATTGACCAGTTCAAATCGTTGCGGACGATGTCTTCGAGATCGACGATTGCCTGCCCCGAGCTGACGCCCGGCGCGGCGTTGCAATTCACTGGCGCCGCCGAGTACATGTTGTAGCGGGCAATCAGCACCGGGCCGGTCACTTCGCGCACGGAAATGAACGTGCCGAAGGGCACCATTTGCCCGCGATCGTTGCGGACTCGCAGTTGTTTGAGGTTTTCTACTTCGTCGCGAAACGATTGATCGGCCTGCACGTTCACTTGCCAGGTGCGGCCGAAGAGGTTGAAGTCGTTGACGTACAGCGAACCCAGGTAAACCTGCAGCGTGTTGAACACCTCGCTCATCGGCACGCCCATTACCTTGGCGGCCGTGCGGTCGATGTCCAGATATAGCCAGGGCGTCTGGGCGCGAAAGCTGGTAAACGGATTGTCGAGAGCCGGATTCGCCGCGGCCTTGACCACGATGCGGTCGGCCACTTGCTGTAGCGAATCGAGCCCCGTGTTGCCGCGGTCCTCAATCATCACCTTGAAACCACCGGCCGTGCCCAGACCATCAAGCGGCGGGGCCCCCAACACGTTCACCATCGCGTCGGATACTTGTTCTTGCAGGGTCTTCTGCAGCGAGACGGCCAGGGCTTCGCCCGACAGGCTAGGGTCGTGGCGATGCTCGAACTCGTCGAGCATCACGTACATCGCGCCAAAGTTGGGCGCGTTGGCGTTGAGCAAGATCGACTGGCCGGCAATCGAAACCGTGTGGGCAACGCCGGGCGTCGCGCGCACGAGCTTGTCGATCTGTTCCATCACCTCTTCGGTGCGCCCCACCGATGCGGAGTCGGGCAGTTGCAGGTTGACGAGCAGGTAGCCCTTGTCTTGCGTGGGAATGAAGCCCTTGGGCGCGCGAACAAACTCGGTGTAGGTCATGTAAAGCAAGCCGCCGTAACCGACCAGCACCAGCAGGCTGACCCGCAGTAGCCGGCCAACGCTCCAGGTATAGACCGCGCCGGTCAGGTCAAAGGCCCAGTTGAAGGCACGAAAGCCCAGGCCGAGGACAAAATTGAGCGGCCAGCTGGCGATGGCCCCCAACACCGCGCCGGCGATGGCCCCCGCCCACGGCGCCGACTGCGGCGCCAAGCCCAGCCGTTGCTCAAGATCGTGCGACAGGAACTCCCAGCCCAACCAGGCGCCGGCCACAACGAAGGCCAGGATCGGCAACGGCGAGGTCTTGCCCTTTTCGCGCGGCCGCAGCAGCAGGGCCGTCAGGGCCGGGCTGAGCGTCAGCGAGTTGAACGTCGAAATCAGCATCGACACCGCGATAGTGAGGGCAAACTGGCGAAAGAACTGCCCCATAATGCCCGTGATGAACGCGCAGGGCACGAACACGGCGCTCAGCACCAGCCCCACGGCAATCACTGGCCCCGACACCTGGCTCATGGCCTTGATCGTGGCTTCGCGCGGCGCCAGGCCGTGTTCGATGTGATGCTCGACCGCTTCGACCACCACGATGGCGTCGTCGACCACGATACCGATAGCCAGCACCAGGCCAAACAGCGTGAAGTTGTTCAAGCTGAAACCAATGCCCGCCATGGCGGCAAACGTGCCCACGATGGCCACGGGCACGGCAATGAGCGGAATAATGGCCGAGCGCCAATTCTGCAGGAACACGAGCACCACGATGGCCACCAGCACCACCGCGTCGCGCAGGGCCAGAAACACCTCGTTGATCGACTCGGTGATGAACGGCGTGGTGTCGTAAACGATCGCGTAGTCGACCCCTTCCGGGAACCGGCTCTTGAGGTCGTCCATCTTGGTCCGCACCAGGCTGGCGATTTCCAGCGCGTTCGAACCGGGAAGCTGGTAGATCGACAAGGCCACCGAAGGATGACCGTCAAGCCGGCACGACTGGTCGTAACCTTGCGCGCCAAGTTCGATCCGAGCCACGTCGCGCAACCGCACTAGGCGGCCCGTTTCGTCGGTCTTGAGGATCATTTCGGCAAACTGCTCGGGATCGGCCAGCCGACCCATCGTGCTGATGGTGAACTGGAAGACCTGCCCATTGGCCAAGGGGGGCTGGCCAATCTGGCCGGCCGCCACCTGGGTGCTCTGCTGTTCGATGGCCGAAACCACGTCGCGCGCCGAAAGGTTGCGCGACGACATCTTTTCGGGGTCGAGCCAGAGCCGCATGCTGTAGTCGCGCTGGCCCAGGTACGTGATGTCGCCAATGCCGGGCAACCGCGAGAGTTCGTCCTTGAGCTGGATCGTGGCGTAGTTGCTCAGATACAAGCTGTCGCGCGAACCGTCGGGCGAAAACAGGTTGACGATCATCAACACGCTGGGCGACTTCTTTTTGACCGTCACTCCGCGGCGCTGCACCAGCTCGGGCAAAATCGGCTGGGCCAGTGCCACGCGGTTCTGCACCAGCACCTGCGCCATGTTGAGGTCGACACCGTTCTTGAACGTCACGGTCAGCGTGTAGTTGCCGTCGTTGGTGCACTGCGACGACATGTACAGCATGTTCTCGACGCCGTTGACCTGCTGCTCGATGGGCGCTGCCACCGTGTCGACCACAACCTTGGCGTTGGCGCCCGGATACGACGCCGAAACTTCGACCGTCGGCGGCGCGATTTCCGGGTACTGCGCAATGGGCAGTGTGAAGAGCGCAATTCCGCCGGCCAGTGTGACGACGATCGACAGCACCGAGGCAAAGATGGGCCGGTTAATGAAGAAGTTGGAAAACACCGCGCCGGCCTCACTCGTGCATGACAGTTTCAGGGGGCCGCGGGGCAGGTTTTTTTGCGTGCGGCCGGGGCGGGTTCCACAACCGGCCAGCCAAAGCGCGCACCGGTCGCAGCTTGAGCCACGACAGCGACCACTGGTTCGCCCGTCGGATCGAGTTCGAAGCGAAAACCGGCAGCGCCCCTAGCCAATCGACTACGAAGAAGAACACGGGGGTCAGCACCAGTCCGAAGACCGTCACGCCCAGCATGCCGCTGAACACGGCAGTGCCCAGGGTTTGCCGCATTTCGGCGCCGGCGCCCTGAGCCACGATTAGCGGGGCGACGCCCAGGATGAAGGCAAACGAAGTCATGACAATCGGGCGCAAACGCAGCCGGCAAGCTTCCAGCGTCGCCTGGCGGCGTGGCTCGCCGCTTTCGCGCTTCATCTTGGCGAACTCGACGATCAGAATCGCGTTCTTGCTGGCCAAACCGACGAGTACGACAAAACCGATCTGCGTAAAGATGTTGATGTCCATCTTGGCCAGGTTGACTCCGATGATCGCGCTCAGCAGGCACATGGGCACGACCAGAATGACCGCCAATGGCAACGACCAGCTTTCGTACTGGGCGGCCAGCACCAGAAACACCATCACCACGGCAAAGGCAAAGATGATCATGGCGGTGTTGCCGGCCATCAGCTCGAGATAGGCCATCTCGGTCCATTCGTAGGCCATTGTCGAGGAAAGCTCTTTGCCGGCGACCCGCTGCATGACTTCGATCGCGTCGCGCGAGCTGACCCCCGGCTTGCCGGCGCCCGTGATCGAGGCGGCCGGGTACATGTTGTAGCGAGTCAGTACCAGCGGGCCGTTCACTTCGCGGATGCTGGCCAGCGAACCGATCGGCACCATGGCGCCCGACGAGTTGCGGACCTTGAATTTTGACAGGTCCTCGACCTGGTCGCGGGCCTCCTGCTCGGCCTGCACGATGACCTGCCAGGTGCGTCCAAACAGGTTAAAGTCGTTAACGTAAAGAGAACCCTGATAAACTTGCAGCGTGTCGGCAAAATCGCGGAGGTTGACCCCCTTCTTCAGGCATTCCTGAGCATCGGGCTCGACCTTGAGCATCGGCACATTGGCGCGAAACACCGAGAATAGATTCGCCAGCTGCGGCTGGGCATTGCCGTCGCGCACGACAGATTCGGTCTGCGCTTGCAGCGCCGATAACCCCGAGTCGCCGCGGTCTTCGATCATGATCGTAAAGCCGCCGGCGCGGCCGACGCCGCGCACCGGCGGCGGCGGAAACACCTGCACCATGGCGTCGGAAAGCCCGGCGAAACTCTGGTTCAGTTTGCCCACGATCGCGCCGCTCGACCGGCTGGGATCACGGCGATTGTGGTAATCGTCCAGGCCAATAAACAGCGAGCCGAAGTTGGAGCCCATGGCATTGAGCGCGAACGACTGCCCGACGATGCCCGTGACGTGTCGAATGCCCGGCACGGCCGACGCAATGCGCTCGACTTCGCGTATCACCCGGTCGGTCCGTTCGGTCGACGCCGAATCGGGCAGCTGCACGTTGATGAGCAGGTAGCCCATGTCCTGCGAGGGGATGAAGCCTTTGGGCGTAGTGACGAACTTGTCGTAGGTCAGCGCCAACAAGCCCCCGTAGACGATCAGCACCAGCACGCTGCCGTAGAGCAGCATGCCGACGCTAAAGGTGTAGACCCGGCCAAGAACCTCGAAGGCGAAGTTGAACGCCCGAAAAAACAGGCTCAGCAGCCGGTTAATCGGCCAGGCCACGAGCGTGCCGGCCACTGCCCCGCCGAGACACGCCAGCCAGGTAATCGCCGCGGCCGGCTCGGCCCCACCCAGCCGCGCCGGCAGGTAATGCCAGCCCAGGTAGCCGCCGGCCAGCG
>CAZPED010000260.1:0-5883 GCA_964585335.1 uncultured Planctomycetaceae bacterium
CAGTTCGTGCCGCTCAAGCGTGGCGGCCAGCCTGAGGAAGTGGCCCAGGCCATTTTGTGGCTGCTATCGGACGAGGCGTCATTCACGACCGGCGCGCTGCTCGATATCGCCGGCGGCCGCTAGAAGAGCGTGCCCTAAAGGTCACGAGGCGCCGTGTCGCAAAGTCGCCGTGCGTTTTCGGCGCGCTAGCGGCGCGGCCTGCCCGGCAACTGGCATTGTTGGCCGAGTGGCGGCGGGGAGATAATGCCGCGCGCGAGTCACGCGGCCGGTTTCCGCCGAGATTGGTTTCGAAAGGATTCGAAACGATGCGACTTGATTGCTACGCCTTGCACGCGGCAGCCCCCCCGCTGCGTGCGGCCCGGCCAGGGCGAACCTGGATGGACGAGTTTCCCAGCCGGCATGCCTATCGCTGCTTGCCACTGTCGATTGCCAATTGCTATGGCTGGGAGGTGCTCTGCCCGGCGGCCTTCACCATTCACTGGAACGGCGGCCCCCAGGCGGCCGACATCACGCTGGAGTGCCGCGACGCCAGCTTTCCGCTCGAGCACTTCGTGGTCTCCAACTTTTCCCGCGGCATCGTCACGTTTCACACCGGCTATATCTTTCAAACGGAGCCGGATTGGAACCTGCTGGCCACCGGTCCGTTGAATCAGCCCAAGGATGGCATCAGCCCCCTGTCGGGAGTGATCGAAACCCACTGGCTGCCTTATCCGTTCACCATGAACTGGCAGCTTACCCGGGCGGGCAGCGTGCGGTTCGAGCAGGGCGAACCGTACTGTCTGATCGTGCCGACCCCGGTGGGCGCGCTCGAGGCAACCCAGCCGCAAGTACACGACTTGTACTCCAAACCGGAGCTGGCCGACCAGTACGCGGCCTGGCGCGACAAGCGCACCGAGTTCATGACCGCGTTCCGCGCGGGCGACCCCGCCACGCTGCGCGAGGCCTGGCAGAAATACTACTTCAAGGGCGAATTGCCGAGCGAGGGTCCCGCGGCTGCCGCCCACGTGCAAAAACTGCGGCTGGACGAGCCGGCCGACCAGCGCGTCGCGCGCGCGGCCGACCAGGTTCAGCGGCAAGAATGTGCTGCCACGCAAACCTGGCGCATCGACACGGCGGCCGACACTCGGCCATTTCATTCGTCAATCGACGTGAATAGTCCGCTGCCGAAACGCCAGCAGCCGCCCGCCGGCGACTAAGGCTGGCGAGCGGCTGCGATGGTTCACTCTCGGGTCGCTTAGCGATTTCCTTTCGCCAGCAAGCTTCGGCTTGAAACCACAGGGTTGGTCGGGTCCGAGGTGTCGTCGGTCTGCGAGGCATAGTGTGCCGCGACATTCGAATCGGTTTCGTCGCTGGACAGTGCGCTCATCAGAGCCGTGTCGCTGGCCGCGCTCGGTGTCGCGGTAGCAGCCGCCAGAGTCGCCAACGTCTGCTGATCCACCGCCTCGCTGGCCGTCGAGGCTTGCCCGTTCTGTAGCTGCGAGACCATGAAATCGCGCATCGACACCCGGCCCGACGGAGGTGGTGGCGGCGGAGGTGGAGGCGGAGGAGGTGGTGGGGGCGGCGGAGGTGGTGGGGTGTCCTGCGCCCAAGCACCCAGAGTCGTGGTGATCGCGGTGATTGTCGACAGGCTGCCCACGCCGATGTCCGAGGCCTGGCCGTTGTTGTCGTCGTAAGCAAAGCCGTAGTTCAAGCCGCCGTAGCTCACCGTATCGTAGTGCAGGAACTGGGCGTAGCGATTGAACGGCTGGCCGGTGTGATTGTTCCCCTCGGCATAGTACTGGCTCGGGTCCTTCCACGAATCGGCGCCACTGCCATCGAGCAGGGCCACGCCGCGATTGAGCGCCGCGACGATCTGGTTTTCGAGATCGCCGAGCACGCCTTGCTGCGCGGCGTTCAGCCCGGAGCGCTGGCCCGAGTCGCCAAACACACCTGAGCAGCCGTAGACCATTGCCGTGGGCGACAAGCCGGCCGAGTCGGCCAGCACGTCGGCCGGAGCGTTGCTGACGGCCAGCTGCGGCGTGTAGCCGCCCCACTGGTAGCGGTTTTCCTCGAAGTACGGGTAGTAAACGTCGTAGGCAGGCGAACTGGTCGGGTTGCCCTGCACGTGGAACCGCATCACCATCGGGCCGGTGCCGTTCTGCTCGTCGGAATGGACCGTGTAGCCCTCGTAGGTTTGCCCGTCGGCATTCGAGGTGAGCACCAGCGGGTTCGACGACGTGTAGAGCGCGAACATGTTGTCGAGCGCGCCGTTGAACAGGCAGTTGAAGGCGTTATCTCGCAGCGAGTTCCAATAGACCAGCGCGAAGTTCTGATGCGTGGTCGCCGTGGAGCCGAACTGAGCCCGCTCGACCGTCCAGGTCGTGGTGCCGTCGCTATTCATCGCGTTGGCGTGTGTCACCTTCATGATTTCCTGATCCACCAGCACGTAGAACGGCGTGCTGTTGGGATTCGGAAAGCCGGTGACGTTGGACATCGTCAGCGACGTCTGGCTGGCCGAAATCGCGGGCTCCACCGGGCGAATCAAAGCGCCCAGCGCGTGCTGCGCGATCTGCGTTCCCTGCGCGCCGCGCACAACGGTCCAATTCGTCGTGCCACCGACTCCGGCCGAAGCCCCCGTGACGGTCATGATTTCGTTGTCGATCTTGATGTCGAACGAGTTTCCGGGGGTCGGATTCTGCGGAAACGCCGCCGAGCAGGCCACGTTGACCGTGGTGAACTGGCTTCCCGCGTACAGCTTTTGCTGCAACACCGACTGCACCTGCAGGCTGGTGTTTTCCGTCTGCGCTTGCAGCAGCACGTCGCTGGGGTTCAGCAGCCGGTAGGTGCCATACGTGCCGTCGTCCGGCCAAATGCACTGGGTATAAGGGTCGTGCGGGTCGCTGACGAACGAGATGAACTGGTCGATCACCGATTGCCGGGTGGCGTCGATGCCAATCGTTTTGCTGCCGCTGCCAAACTGGCTCGAATCGACCTTCACGCTGATCGGCACGCCAAACTGGTCGACGCTCGTCGTGTCGATGTTCAGGTTTTCAAGCGCCGTGCCCGAGGTGCTTTTGCCGTTGATCGTGAACTCGATGAAGTCGAAGTACGAATTGTCCGGCGCCATCGGTTCCACGTTGCCGCCGGAAATCGGCAGCGAAGGAGCGCTGCCCATGCCGAAGTACATCCGCGTGCCCTGCGGGCCGAACTGCGAGCCGGGCATCGTCTCCGGCAGATTGATGACGTAGGTGTGCGGGCCGGTGTTGGTCAGATCGCTCAGGTAAAACGTCGGCACGTTGGCCAAGGCGCCCACCGATTGGGCGTTGCCGTTCTTGTCGAAGTAATAGTACGCGCCGGTTTCCTCGACCGTGGCGTAGATGCCGATCTGAATCTGGTTGTCCTGGTAGGCCAGAGTGTTCGAGGAGTCGAGCGTCGAGGAATTCACAATCGTGAACGGCACGGTGGTCATCAGGTCGCGGATTTCGAGCGGTTCGATCTGAAGCTGACGAACCGAAGAGCGCGGCCGGCCAGATCCCAGGCCCCGGAATCGACGCAGCGCAATTTCGAACATTTGCATGTGCGAACTCCCAGGCGCGCGCGAGGAATCAACCTGGCGGTCGCGCGCCTGCGTTAGTGACAGGTACTAGGACGAACCCGTGGTACGTCGAAGAGCGAGGCGGGCTGTCGACAAAGCAAACCGAACTCGGAGCGGTCGTACTGGAAGGCGAGGAGAAGAGGCGGGAACAAGCAGGTAGTTTGCGGCGCGGGGCGACGCCGCTAGAAGGGGTTATCGGCCACCTGCCGTCTCAAGTGAACAGATTTAAACGCGCAGCGCCGAGCCAGAAACGCTAGCATCGCTGGCAGCCGGAGAGCCGAGTACGCCCGCGGAGTTTCGACGCACCCGGCCGGAGTCGTTGATCAAGAGGCGCGTTACTTCTTGCCCTTGTGCTCGACTTTCGGCCAGTAATAGACCTCGAAGTTGTCGCGCCCCGTGGCCTTGTCCTTCTCGGTGAACTTTGGGCTGTTGTCGTGGTCGTGGCACTTCTGGCAGATATTGTCGCGGGCAAAGGCCACGGTCAGCTTGATGGCGTCGCGCTCGGCCTGCTTGCGGGCCGCGTTGCGCCCCTTTTCGGCCGCGACGTGCGCGGCGCCCGGACCGTGACAATTCTCGCACGAGTTGCCGGCTAGCTGCGGCGTCTTCTCGACGCTGTCGAATCCGCCGGAGTAGGCAAAAAACTCGGTCGGGTTCCAACCCGTCGAGTGGCAGCTGATGCATTCCGGATCGTACTGGCGGGGCGGGTCGAGCTTCGTCAAGGTTTCGGTCGCATGCGCGTGCTTTGACTTTGACCACACGTTCCAGGCCGTGGGATGGCACTCTTTGCAGGACGCGGCCGAGGCAAACTGCCCGGCCAGCTTATCGCCGGGCTTGGCCTTCGGATGGCTGACGCTCTTCAGCCCCAGCCCATCCCAACCCAATTGTTCGAGCTGTTGCTGGTAGTTGGCCATCAACTGCTTCATGTCGCTCGAATCGCCAAACCGCGAATCGAGCGCCACCCGCTGGAAGCGCACCGGCTGCCTGGCGTCGTCGTAAAAACCGGCCACGGTCACGTACATCGCCTTGGGCGACACCTCGACCAGACGCGTCTTGCCCGCGAGCTTTTCGGGCTGCTGCGGCGGCACTTCGCGGCCGTCGGCGCAGACGATCAAGTCGAACTCGGGAAACTGCTGAGAAAGCTGCTTGGCCTCGGCCATCGTGGTGTAGGCCAGCAGCACGCGCACGTCGCAGTCGGCCAGTTCGGGCATCGCGGTCTTGAGCGAATCGGCCGCTGGCTGAATCACCACCTCGGCGTTGTTGACCTGCTGCTGATACTCCTTGCCCAGCACGCTGGTCACGCCGAGCTTCAAGCCACCGGCTTCGAGCACGCGCGTCTTGGGCGTCAGCCCCAGCAGGTCGACATTGGCCGAGACAAAGATCGTGTCCTTGGGATCGGACCCCGCCACGGCAGCCACGATTTCACCCACCGAGAGCCGCAGGTCGCTGGGACCGAAGCCCACGGCGCCGTAGCCCATTTTGCGCAAGGCTTCGGCCGACACGGCAAACTTGATTTCCGCCTGGCGGCCAAAGCGGCGGACCAGCCCGCCCACGTCGACGGCGGCCACGGGCCAACCTTGATCGGTAAGTTGCTTGATCAGCGTGTGCCGCCGGCTCATGCCCCCTTTTTGCTCTTCGATGCCGGCGCAGCCGCAGGGCTCGAAGTATCCATCTTGCCGGCCGCTGATCACGAGGGCCAACTTGGGCTTCTTCCAGCCCTCGAAGTATTTGCCATTGATGGCCACCGGGTCGAACTTTCCCTTCTTCGACTTTGCCGCGTCGGTGTAGGCCGCCAGCTGAATGCCCACCTCGCTCGTCGCCGCGGCACGCTCGTCGGCCAACACCGCCTCGGCGACATGCGGGGCATCGGCGCGGGGAGCGTCGGCATGGGTAGCGTCCGTGGTCGGCCGAGCGCTTTGCTCGGCCACGGGCGCCGTTGGGCTGCCGCAACCGGCCAACAGCCCCAAGCCCCAGCTTGCCATCAGTGCCCAGGTTCGTCCGCCGCGCGGTAGTCTCATCTTCATCGGTGTTGGATCCATCCAGTTCTGGAGAGCGCCGGCCGCCGTAACGCAGTTCACGGGGCTGCCGCGCCGCTCGGGCCGACTATTGCTCGATGGCAAACTTGATCAACATGCGGATCTTCGGAACGTCGGGATGCGACGTTGCCAGCTCGACCTCGGCGAACTTGCCCACGCTCGTTCCCGAATGATTCACGACGGGGCTGTTCGGCGGAATCGTGATTCGCAATGGAATCTTGACCACCGCGCCCCCTTTCAGTTCGCTCGGTTCTCCCAAGCTGACTTGCAACCACT
>CAZPED010000261.1:0-5879 GCA_964585335.1 uncultured Planctomycetaceae bacterium
GGCGGCTTGGGTGGCAGCCTCGTGCAACTTGGTCTTTTCGGCCACCACGGCTTGAGCGGCAGCCAGCTCGGCGGCGGTCTTCTGGGCCGCTTCGGCAGCGGCTGCGGCCGCGGCGGTTTGCGTTTGCAGCAGCATTTTGAGCGTGGGCGGATTGGCCGGCAGCGCGGCCACCAGCTTGCCGTCGGCCACTTCGTTCAAACGCACCTCGCCCAGCCAATCGCCGGCTACCACGCGGGCCCCATCGTGGGTCAGCGCGACTTCGGTGGCAATGTCGCTAAAGGCGGGCAGCTCGCGAATCGCGCCGCCGCCGGCGTCCCACAGCTTGGTCAGACGGTCGCGGCCCACCGAGGCCAGGCGACCATCCTTGGCCATTTCGAGCGATTGCACACCGCCGCCGTGGGCATTGATGTTCTTGATTTCCTTGCCCCCCTCCATTTCCCACAACTTGATCGTGCCGTCCTCGCTGCAGCTGGCCAGCACGTTCGAGTCGATCCGCCAGCTCACGTCCGTGACGCCCGACTTGTGGCCGGCGAGGTTCTGATACTCGCGGGCCGTCTCGGCCTCCCAGACGAACATGCCGCCGTTGCGATCGGCCGTGGCCAGCAGCACGCCGTCGGGGCTGAACTCCAGAGCGTAGATCCACTCGGTGTGCTTGCGAATCTCGTGCAATAGTGCTCCGTCGGCTGCGTTGTAGATCCTCACCACGCGCCCGGGACCTCCCAAGGCAATGCGGGTATGGTCTTCGTTGATGTCGGCGGCCAAGACCAGGTCGAGCTCGTCTCCGACCTCAAACACGCGCTGGCCCGTCTTGACGTCGTACACAACCACGCGTCCGCTCTTGGCCCCCTCGCCGCCACCGGCCAGCAGCAGCGCGCCGCTACGGCTGAACTTCAGCACGTGGGGAATCCCTTCCGGGAAGGGCAGTACGGTCAGCAGTTGAGACGTGTCGGAGTTATACAGCGAGATCTGTTTCTGCCCAGCCACGGCGACGAGCGGCGCCCAGGGGCTGGCGGCCAGCGCCGTCACGGCGCTAGCTCGCTGGGTATACACAACCGGCTGCCGCGAGAGCTTCTCGGGCATTGGCGGGGGACCTTCCGGCTTGCCTGCCCCCGAGGCCATGTTCAGGTTAACCGTGGCGGCTTTTTTCACTTTGGCCACCGAGCCGTTGTTTTCCAGCGCGCCGCCGGCGATCCAAGCTTTGATCGTGTCGAGCTTGGCCACGGCCAGCTTGTCCTGACCGGGCGGCATCTTTGGCTCGTCGGCGTGGGTGATCAGCGCGTACAGCCGCGAGTTGTCCGGGTCGCCCGGCTCGACCACGCCGCCGCTGGCGCCACCGGCCATCAGGGCCGCGAAGCTGGCGACCGACAGATCGCTCTTCTTGGTGTCCTGGTTGTGGCAGCTGAAGCAGTGCTCGCGGAGGATCGGCTTCACGTGGTCGTCGTAAGTGACTTTCATCGCCGGCGCGGCATCGTCACCGTGGGCCCAGGGGCCGGCGGTCAGCAGTGTCAGCAGGCAGGCAAATCGAAAGCAGGTCGTTTTCATGATCCGCATCAGGCTCGTTAGTGGTTAAACAAGAACTCGCGCGAATTGAGCACCGCCCAGAAAATGTCGTCGACGGCCTTGCGCACGTCGGGCTCGGCCGCCACCAGCGCTTCGAGCTTTTGCAGTTCCTCGGGCGACGGCTGCCGGCACAAGCTGGCAATGTAGATTTCCTCGATGATCTGGGCCGGCTTCTGCCCGGCGTCGAGCATCTTTTGCAGACGCTTGCTCTCGCCCAGCTTGCGGGTCAGCGTGTCGCCGTTCAGCAGGTGCAAGGCTTGCGACAGCGTCGGCTCGGTCGTGGCTTCGGCCGCGCAGACGGTTTGCCGCTGTGATCGGCCGAACGACGTCAGGAAGTAATTGCCCGAGGGGCCATCGGCAATCTGCACCGCCCGCGAGCCCAGCGGCAGCCCCTGGAACTTCTCCTGCACCTCGGTCACTTGCGACACGCAGTCGAGCAGGCTTTCGGCTGGAATGCGGCGAATGCGGCTGTGCGAGAAGTTCTTCAAGTCCTGTTCGTTGCTGGCGTTGGGCTGGCTCGAGCGCTGGTAAGTCTGCGAATTGCAGATGTCGCGAACCAGCTGCTTGAAGTCGTAGTTGTACGAGGTGAACTTGGCGCCCAGCGATTCGTACAGCTCGGGGTTGCTGGCCGGGTTGCTCACGCGCACGTCGTCGACCGGTTCGACGATGCCCAGGCCGAAGAAGTGCGCCCAGACGCGATTGGCCACGCTGGTGGCAAAGTACGGGTTCTCGGGCGAGGCCAGCCACTTGACCAGCACCTCGCGGCGGTCCTTGCCGTTGACGTCGGGTTCGGCGCCGCCCAGGAACTTGGGCGCCATGCGGCGGCCGCCCACCGGGTGATTCACTTCGCCGCCGCCGGAGTTGAAGATGATCGTCTCGCGATAATCCTCGCCCTGCTTGCGGCCAATCTGGGCGAAGAAAGCGGCAAAGCCGTAATAGTCGTCCATCGTCCAACGGTCGAACGGATGGTTGTGGCACTGGGCGCACTGCGTGCGAATGCCCATGAACACCTGGGCCACGTTTTCGGCCGTCTTTAGCGTGTCGCGCTCGATCTGGTAGTAGTTCGTGGCCGGGTTCTTGAACGTGCCGCCATTGGCGCTCAGCAAGTTTTGCACCATCTGATTGAGCGGCACGTTGCTCGAAATCTGGTTGGTCAACCAGTTCGAGTACAGGAACATCGACTTGTAGCTCACCTCGTTGGTCGACTTGACCATCAGCAGATTGGCCCATTTGAGCGCCCAGATTTCCGAGAACTCCTTGCGCTCGAGCAAGCGGTCGACCAGCTTGGCCCGCTTGGCCGGATCGGTGTCGGCCATGAAGGTCCGGTATTCTTCGACCGTAGGCAACAGGCCGGTAATGTCGATCGTGGCGCGCCGCAAGAACACTTCGTCGCTGCACAACTCGCTGGGTAGCACGCGCACGCGTTTCAGCTTGGCGTCGACCAGCTCGTCGACATAGTTTGCCGGAGGCGTAGTGGGGGGCGTGTACTGCAAATCCTTGGGTAGCACCAGCGCCTGGCTGCCCACGGTGTGCGTGGCGAAGCGGGCCATGATGAACGCCTCGCCCCGCGCGGCGGCGGTGACCAGGCCATCGGCTGTGATCGGAGCCGAGTTGTCGTTGTTCGTCAGAAACACGGCCAGATTGGTCACGTCGCGATCGGTACCGTCCGAATACTTCGCGCGGGCAATGAACTGCTGCGTGGCGCCTTCGCCTTCGAGCACCGCCTTAGGCGGGTAGATTTCCAGCGCCGTGCAGCTGGCCACGTCGGCCGGGTCCTTGGGCACGCCGCTCTCCAGCCAGCGAAGAATCGTGGCGTAATACTCACTTTCACTGGCAAACCGCTTGCCGCCAGTGTGCGGGGCACTGCCGTCGGCCTTGGTCAGCAGCAGGCTTTCCTTGGGCAGCGCCAGGTTGATCCGCCGGAAGCCGATCTCGTGCGTAATCCGATGGTGGTCGCCGTCGGGGTCATAGCCGAACAGCGACAGGTTGAAGCCGTCCTTGCCGCGGGCCGCGCCGTGGCAGCTGCCCGTATTGCAGCCGCTGCGCATGAACACCGGCATCACGTCGAGCCGGAAGCTGATCGGCCGATCGACCGCGGCGTCCTTGACCGTGACGGGCAGGCTGACGCTCTGGCCCTGATATTCCAATGCCAGCGTGGTTTCGCCGTCGGCCGTGGGATGCACGACATTGCCCTCGATCCGCGCTAGCGCTCCATTGGCCAGCGTGGCCTTGCACTGGGCCGTGACGTCCAGCGTGACGCCGTCGGGCCGGGTGGCCACGACAACGAACGACTGCCGGTCGCGGCTGGTGTTCAGATGCACGTTGGGCGGATAAGCGGCCAGCTGCAGCCCCTCGCCGGCCAGGACGCTCGGCGCCATGCCCAGCACGACAACCAGCAAGAACATCCTGCGTATCATTTCGCTTCTCCTGCGCTCTTGGCGGCGGCTTTGGCCTGTTGACGTTCGAGTCGTAGCTTCTCAAGTTGGCTCAGTCGCTTCTCGGCAACCGGCATCGGCGCAGCGGCCGGCATCGGCGCGGCGGCCGCCGCGGGCTTGGGGGGCAGAGGCGTGTCGATTCGCAATTCGCCGGTGCCCAACGTGTGCAAAATCGGTTCGCCATTGGCCGTGATCGTGGCCCGGCAGATCACGGTCTTGTGCCGGCCGGCGGGCGAGTTGCCCGTCGTCTTCACGGGAAAGACCAGCTCGGCAGAATCTTTCGTGATCTCGCGAGGCTCCGAGGTGACTTCGTTTGGCAGGCCCAGCAGTTCGACCTTGGCCGCGCCGTCAAAGTCCTTGCGCTTCTCGATCTTGATCACCACGTCGGTCGGCTTGCCTTGTTCCGTGGCTGCCGATTGAAACGCGAATGCCAGGAACGGCTCGGCCACTTCTAGCGTGGCCAGCTGCGAGGCCACGGTAATCGGACCGTCGCCCACCGTGGCGTCGCCCAGCACGACGATCTTCCACTTGTTCACCTCGGCGCTGCCGTTGGCCGTCAGCGGTATGATCGCTTCGGTCTGCCCCTCGGGAATGACGACCGCGCCGCTGGAGCCCACGCCGGGCGGGTTATAGAGCATTTGCACGGCAATGGGGGCTTTGAAGTCGTCCTTGCGCTTGGCCACGATCTTCAGGTTCATGGCCCCGTCGCGCACCAGCGGCACCTTGGGTTCGACGATCTCGATCGTAAACGGCACTTCCTTGGTGACGGCCGTGGCCATCCGCTCGGCGTATTGGTTCCAAACCTCGATGTTGTTCTGCCCGCGTATCAGCGAAGTGCGCTGCCGCAAATGTCCCTCGATCTTCGTGTTCGGGTCGGCATGCCGACCGACGATGTCGACCAGCGCCCCGGCCAGCGGTGCGTCGGGGGCCGCCGTGAGCAGCACCGGCACGTCGCTGCGGTTGGCCAACATCGGCAGCGTTTCCACGGTCACACCCGGCGGCAAATCCTTGAATTCCAGGTTCAGGTCGCCGCCAAACTCGGCCCGCGAGGCGTTGACCAGGAAGGCCATGCGGTTGCCTTGCGGCACGGGGGCCACGATGTCGACGAACTGGCTCCGTTCGGATAGGCCCAGTGTCAGGCTCGGTTTGACAGGGGCCACTTCGACGCGATAGACGTAGTCGGCCCCGCCTTGCTTGAGGTGATCGGCCACGTGAATCACGTAGGTGTCGTCCTCGGGGGCCGTAAACCGCAAGTAGCAGTCCGGTCCGCCGCTGTCGTCGTTGCCGGCCACGTGGCCGCCGCCGATGCGGAAAATGTTCAGCACGCCGTCGAGCGGCGAGCCCTGCACGCGGGCCAGCAGGCGAATGTCGTAAACCTGGCCGCGCTTGGCCACGAACTTGAAGCAGTCAATGTCGCCCGATTGCGAAATCACGCCGTTGAAGGCCGCCGGGGCCTCGCCGGCCGTGCCCTCGGGCAGGCCGTTGTTCGGCTCGACTTCCAGCACGTTGTTCAGGTCACTGACGCGAAACGCAATCGCCGATGGCGAAATGCCCCGCTCGTCGCGGGCAAAAATGCCAAAGCCGGCGGGCGCCTCGGCCGGTAGCGTGAGCTTTTCCTGCCGCGGCCCGAGCAGGTCGCCCAGCCAGGTAATGTCGAGCGTTTCGCCCGGCTTGCCCCCGAGTGGCATCACCGCGGTCGGCCGCGGAAATCGTCCGACGTGCAGCCGATACAGACAGGCGCCGTTACCGGAGAACGACGTCTCGCGCACTTGCACGATGTACGTTCCGTCGGCCGGGGCGATGATCGAGCAGATGCAGTCCTGCCGCACGAGCGGCGCGTCGTCGCTGCGGGCCAGCTCAAACCGCTTGGTGTCGAGGATGGCC
>CAZPED010000262.1:0-5878 GCA_964585335.1 uncultured Planctomycetaceae bacterium
ACGGATTTCGCGCGTCCGGCAGGGCATTGCCGCCGAGCTGGGGCTGATCATGCCCAAGGTGCGCATCCGCGACAACATGCGGCTCGAACAGCATCAGTACCGCATCAAGATTGCCGACATTCCCGTGGCCGAAGGCCGCATCTATCCGGGCCGCTTGCTGGCGGTCGACACTGGAGCGGCCCGCGGCGGTCTGGGCGGCCAGCCGACGCGCGAGCCGGCCTTTGATTTGCCGGCCGCCTGGATCGACGCCGGTCAGCGTGAAGAGGCCGAGACGCTCGGCTACAACGTCGTGGAGCCCATCAGCGTGCTGGCGACGCACCTGGTCGAAGTGGTTCGCCGCAATGCCGACGAGATTCTCAGCCGCGACGCCACCAAACACCTCATCGAAGAACTCAAGAAGACATCGCCGGCCGTGGTCGACGATCTGATTCCCAACACGATGAAGCTGGTCGAGGTACAGCACATTTTGCAGCTGCTGTTGCGCGAGCAGGTGCCAATCCGGCAGCTGGCCACGATTTTCGAAGCGCTCAGCGAGCTGGCGCCCCGCACGCGCGACCCGCTGGCCTTGGCCGAGCACGTCCGCGAGCGGCTGGCCCGGGTGATTTCGGTGCGCTACCGCGATGCCGACCGGCGATTGCAGGTGCTCTCGCTCGATCCGGTGTTGGAAGAACGAATTGCCGGCTGCGTACAGTCGGCGCCACAGGGCCTGACCGTGCGGATGGCTCCTGGCGACAGCGAGGCGATTTGCAGCCAGATCGAAGACGCCGCGGCCCGCTACTGGCCGGCGAACCGCCCGGCGGTGGCGCTGGTGAGCCCCCGGGTTCGCGTGGCGCTGCGGCAGTTGACCGCGGCCCGGCTGCCGCGGCTGGTGGTGTTGGGCTACGGCGAAATCACGCGCGACACGTTGGTGGAATCCGTGGCGGTTGTTTCCGACTTGGACGTCGGCCGCCGCGCGGCTTAAAGAACACGTCCACGAGACGGAGCAGCGGTAGAGATTAGTGCGAGCGACGCGAGGTCTGGCGGGCAAGCGAAGCCCCGCGTCGCCGAGAGACGTTGCGGCAGGGACGCCAAAACGTAGTCAGTTAATGGTGAAGGAACGCCATGCAGGTTAAGACCTACCGAGCGAAGACCATGCAGGACGCTTTGGCGCTTGTGCGCCGCGACCTGGGACCAGCCGCGTCGGTGTTGCGCACCAGGCAAGTGCGCGGCGGGCTGTTCAAGTGGCTGGGCGGAAGCCGACAGGTCGAGGTGGTGGCCTCGGCCAGCATTTCGGTTCCCAGCCGTCTGCCGCAGCGGACGCGCACGAGTGAAACGCCGCCCCCCGCGTCGGTAGCACCGCCCGCGACGTCGTTTCGCGCCGCGGCGGCCAATCGCCTGGCCGAGCAGTCGCAGGGTGGCATTGACCTGGCCGCTCAAATCAGCCAATTGCAGTCGAAAGTCGACGAGCTATGCCGGCGAGCCGGCCGCGGCGGACGCGACGAAATGCCCGCCGGGCTGTTTCGCCTGTTCACCGACCTGATCGAGGCCGAAGTCAGCGAGGAACTGGCCCGCGAGCTGGTCGAAGACGTTCGCAGTCATTCGGACGACCTGGACCTGCAGCAGGTCGAGCCGCTGCGCGAGCGGCTGATGAGGATCGTCGAAGAGCGGATTGCCGTGGCCGGACCCATTCGAACCACGCCGGGCCGGCGGCGATTGGTCGCACTGGTGGGGCCCACCGGTGTGGGCAAGACCACGACGATCGCCAAGCTGGCGGCCAATTTCCGCCTGCGAGAGAAGCAGCGCGTCGGCTTGATCACCGTCGACACCTACCGCATTGCCGCGGTCGAGCAGTTGCGCACCTACGCCGACATCATCGACCTGCCCATGGAAATCGTGGCCACGCCGCGCGAAATGCACCAGGCCGTGGCCCGCATGGCCGACATGGATCTGATTCTGATGGATACCGCCGGGCGCAGCCCGCGCGACGAAGTAAAGATTCAAGAGCTCAAGTCGATGCTGGCCGAGGCCGCGCCCGACGAAGTGCACCTGGTGCTCAGCAGCGTGGCTGGCGCCGGCACGCTGGCCAAGACGGCCGAGCAGTTCGCGGTGGTGGGCGCCACGGCGCTGGTGCTCACGAAGCTTGATGAGGCGGTCTCGCTGGGCAACGTGTTGCCCCTGGTGCGTTCGAGCGGCTTGCCGCTGAGCTACCTGACCCACGGTCAGAATGTGCCCGACGACATCGCGATTGCCCATGCCGGCCGGCTGGCGCGGGCCATCGTGGCCGGACAGCAAGTGGGTGTGGCCTGAACATTCGATTTTCCCATTTCGATAGTGCCGACGACCTGGCGTATTTGGTGCGTGCGACATGATTCACGATCAGGCCGATGAATTGCGACAGTTGGTTCGGCAGCGCGCCTTGGCCAGCGGCCAGAGCGGCGCGCCGGTGCCGCTGATCGTTGTCGGCGGCGGCAAAGGTGGCGTTGGCGCCACGACCGTGGCGGCCAACTTGGCCATCGCCTTGGCCCGGCAAGGGCGCCGCAGCGTGTTCGTCGACGCCGACCTGGATCATGGCGGCAATTCGGCGCTTGGTCAGCATCCTGAACGGGGCAGCGTGGTCGACGTGCTGGCCGGACGCCGCTCGGTGCACGAAGTGCTCGAGCGCGGCCCATCCGGCATCCAGGTGCTCTCGGGGGCCTGGGCGTCGAGCGAACTGGTCGAAAGTGCGGCCACGGCGCAGCAGCGCTTCGTGGCCGACCTGCGCAACTTGGGCCCGCACGTGGAAGTGGTGGTGGTCGACGCCGGCAGCAGTCGCAGCGCGTTTGCCCGCCGGTTGTGGTCGGCCGCCAGCCTAGCGCTGCTGGTGACCACGGCCGAGCCAGGGGCGATTACGGAAACGTACGCGGCGATCAAGGTGCTGTTGGCCGAGGCGCGCACGCCGATCCACACGCTGGCTAATTGCATTAACGACGCGGCACAAGGCGCCGACGCGCAGGCACGCATCGCCGAGGCCTGCCGACGGTTTCTTGGCTTCGAGTCGACGGCGAGCGGCTGCGTTCCCATCAGCGAGCGCAGCGGTCAACCCGAGGGCGTGTTGATCTTTGCCCCCAGGAGCGATGCTGCAAGGGCACTGGATCGCACGGCCGACAGTTTGTGGGCCCAACTGGCCCTGGTGAGTGGCAATGGCACGCCGCGGCGCCATTCAGCCTGAGGGCGGCCCGGGCAACCCGGACGAAACTGGGAACCGTGAAGAGGAGAACTGCGAAAAACGATTGAACCAGCCGGCCTGAATTGGCCGATACTGTAAGACACCGCCGACAGCCGAGCAGGTGATAAACTCTGCCGGTTGCGTGAAGATTAACGCCAGGCGAGCGGGTCTTATGGGACGGCAATACGCGGCAGTGATGGGTGTCGTGGCATTGATCGTGGTGCTGCTGCGCGGAATCGCCAGCGGCGCCAGTGCCGACGCGACGCTGCTGGCCGCTCTGGTGCAATCGCTGGTGTTTGCGACCTTAGGATACTTCGTGGGACAACTGGCGGGTTGGCTCACGTTCGACATGGTACGCGGAGCGCTGGGTGCTCAGTGTGCCACGCAAATCGGACAGCGTTCGGAACAGTGATCGGCAAGCGATGATGCGGCCCGGCGGCGATGCCAAGGATGGCGTCAACGACCGCCGGTCGCGACGAGATGGATCTCAACGACGGTTCGCCGTCGCTCAATAGAACACGGAGGACGCAATGGCGATGACCACATTGGCGCCAGAGGACGTGGCGCAAATCTGGCAGGCTTTCAAGGCTGACCCGAACAATCAGGACCTCCGCAACCGCCTGGTGGAAATGTACTTGCCACTGGTCAAGTACAACGGCGAGCGGATCTGGTCGCGACTGCCGGAAGGTGTGGAACTCGACGACTTGATCTCGGCCGGCGTGTTCGGCTTGATGGACGCCATCGACGCGTTCGACCTGAACCGCGGCGTGAAGTTCGAAACCTACTGCGTGCCCCGCATTCGCGGCGCCATGCTCGACGAGCTGCGCACGATGGATTGGGTGCCCCGCCTCGTGCGTTCCAAGGCCAGCAAGCTTAACGAGAGCATCAAGACGCTCGAGGCCAAGTTCGGCCGGGCGCCCAGCGAAGTGGAATTGTCCGAGCACATGGGCATTTCGATTCCCGAGCTCGAAAAGATGATTCTCGAGGCCAACGCCGTCAACCTGATCAGTCTCAACAAGAAGTGGTACGAGACCGACAGCTACAAGGACGTCCGCGAGATCGATATTCTCGAAGACAAGAAGGGCGAAGACCCGACCCGGCGCATTCAGAAGAACGACCTGATGCGGCTGGTCACCAAGGGGCTGAACCGCAACGAGCGGCTGATCATCATCCTCTACTATTACGAGGAATTGACGATGAAGGAGATCGGCGCCACGCTCGATCTCTCGGAAAGCCGCGTCAGCCAGATGCACAGCTCGATCGTGCAGCGGCTGCAAAGCCAATTGCAGCGCCGCCGCCCCGAGTTCGGCACCTAGCCCACTTGGCGGCAAAGCTTTCGACCGCTTCCCATAGCCCACGACCGCTCGTGGGCTTTTTTGTTAGGTCCTGATGTCGACGCGCCGCACCCGCGCGATGGTGAGTCACGGGGCGCTGTGGTATAAGTCTTGGCGACCGACGCCTCGCGCCCGGAGTCGAGCCGCGACGACTGTCCGCCTGGCCCCCATTTTTTAACCTTTCGCTCGGAACTTGCATGGCCTCAAGCAGCCCGCCGGTACCCGCCGCCAAGAATCAGCCCCGCGAGATCATTGCCTGGTGCATGTACGACTGGGCCAATAGCGCCTACTCGACCATTTACATCACGGTGCTGGTGCTCTACTTGCAGGGCGCAGTGCTGAAAGGCGGTGATGGCTTGACTGCCTGGGGCTGGGGGATCGGCATCACCACGTTGTGCTCGGCCATTCTGTCGCCCATCTTGGGCGCCATTGCCGATGCCCATGCCAGCAAGCGCACCTGGCTGGCCATCACGACCATGCTGGGCGCGGGCGCTTCGGCGCTGATGTTCTTTGGCACCCCCGATCGTCCGGCCCTGTTCGTGGCGATGTTCCTGATTGCCAATTTGAACTACGAGCTGGTGCAGAGCTTTTACAACGCCTTTTTGCCCGAGATTGCCGACGACCGCCGCATGAGCGAAGTCTCGGCCTGGGGCTATGGCGCCGGCTACGTCGGCGGCGGACTGATGCTGGTCATCGCGCTGCTGATCGTCACCTACGGCGAAAGCTGGGGGCTGCCGACCGAAGATCATTTTCTGCCCCGGCTATGTCTATTGGTGATGGGCTGCTGGTGGGCCGTGTTCAGTTTGCCCATTCTGCTCGTGGTGCGCGACAAATCGGCCCCCCGCGTCGAGCGGCAATCGGTCGCCGAAACGGCCCTCCGCGGGCTGCGCGAAGTCAAACGCACGCTCGGCGAAATTCGCCATTACCGGATGTTGGCAATTTTTCTGATCGGCTTTTTGATCTTCAACGACGGCGTGATGACCGTCATCTCGCAAGCCTCGGTGTACGCCAAGGAGAAGTTCGGCCTCGACGATAAGGCGCTGATCCCCGTGTTCCTGATGATCCAGTTCGTGGCGCTGCCCGGGGCGATCTTTCTGGGCTGGTTTGCCAACAAGATCGGTCAGAAGAACGCTCTGCACCTGTGCCTGGCCGTGTGGGTCGTCGTGCTGTTCAGCGGCTTTTTGATTCGCGAGGTCTGGCAGTTCTGGTGCATGGCCGCCCTGACCGCGCTGGTCATGGGGGGCACCCAATCGGTCAGCCGCACGATCATGGGACTGATGACGCCCGAGTCGCGCACCGGCGAGTTCTTCGGTTTCTTCAACCTTTCGGGCAAGGCCTTCAGCATGCTCGGCCCGATCAT